>NZ_JARRQY010000050.1:27500-34397 GCF_037381185.1 Acidihalobacter sp. | reverse complement strand
TTGAACTCTCCGCCGTGCTGCTCACCCATCACCTTGGTCAGCGCCGCCGTCAGCGTCGTCTTACCATGATCAACATGACCGATCGTACCCACGTTTACGTGCGGCTTCGTACGTTCAAATTTTTCCTTGGCCATCGAACCACCCCGGTTGGTATTACTGACATACTATCGATTCACATGCCCGCGCGAGCACGGACACATCGTCAAATGGAGCCCATAACCAGACTTGAACTGGTGACCTCTTCCTTACCAAGGAAGTGCTCTACCGACTGAGCTATATGGGCTTGAGCACGCAACCCTAACGGGCCACCGTGTTTCAACTGGAGCGGGTGATGGGAATCGAACCCACATCATCAGCTTGGAAGGCTGAGGTTCTACCATTGAACTACACCCGCCTCGACCTAAGCACACTCCAAAAAACTGGTGGAGGGGGGAGGATTCGAACCTCCGAAGGCTGAGCCAGCAGATTTACAGTCTGCCCCCTTTGGCCGCTCGGGAACCCCTCCGAAACAAAGGCGGCGATTTTCGGCCATTGGACCAACCTTGTCAATACCTAGACCGTTCGCGGGCGCACCCATCGCCCACGCGAGTCTGATACCATGCGCAGCGCGAAACAATCACTACTATCAGGAACGTCGACGATGAAAATCACCATCTATGGTTCAGGCTACGTGGGGCTCGTCACAGGCGCATGCCTGGCTCAGGTCGGCAACCATGTTCTGTGCGTTGACGTCGACCCCGACAAGATTGCGCGCCTAGAACGCGGCGAAGTACCGATCTACGAACCAGGACTCGACAAATTGGTCGCCGAGAACCGGCAGGCCGGCCGCCTGAGCTTCACCCTCGACGCTGCCGAAGGCGTGCGCCACGGCCTGTTTCAGTTCATCGCGGTCGGCACCCCCCCGGACGAAGACGGTTCGGCCGACCTTCGGCACGTTCTTACCGTCGCGCGCACCATCGCCGAACACATGGACGATTACCGCATCGTGGTCAACAAGTCCACGGTTCCAGTCGGCACCGCAGACCGTGTTCGCGAACAGATCGACACTGCGCTGGGCGAACGCGGAGCGGAGGTGGAGTACGACGTCGTCTCCAATCCGGAGTTCCTGAAGGAAGGCGCAGCCATAGACGACTTCATGAAGCCTGATCGCGTGGTCGTCGGCACCGACAACCCCCGCACCAGCGAACTGATGCGCGAACTCTACGCACCGTTCAACCGCAACCACGACCGCGTGCTGATCATGGACATCCGCTCGGCCGAACTAACCAAGTACGCCGCGAACGCG
The DNA here is from genome assembly GCF_037381185.1 of Acidihalobacter sp. NCBI lineage: Bacteria > Pseudomonadati > Pseudomonadota > Gammaproteobacteria > Chromatiales > Ectothiorhodospiraceae > Acidihalobacter > Acidihalobacter sp. The sequence goes on along the minus strand of NZ_JARRQY010000050.1, from coordinate 33,112 downwards.
ATGCTGGCCACCAAGATCAGTTTCATGAACGAGTTGGCCAACCTCGCCGAACGCCTCGGCGCGGACATCGAGGAGGTGCGCATCGGTATCGGCTCGGACCCGCGCATCGGCTACCACTTCATATATCCGGGCTGCGGCTACGGCGGGTCCTGCTTCCCCAAGGACGTCAAGGCGCTGGAGCGCACCGCACGCGAGATCGGTTACAACGCCGAATTGCTCAGCGCCGTCGAAAACGTCAATGACCGCCAAAAGCTGCGCCTGTTCGAGAAAATCCAGGCGCATTACCAAGGTGATCTGAACGGCCGCACTGTCGCGTTGTGGGGACTGGCATTCAAGCCCAACACCGACGACATGCGCGAGGCCTCAAGCCGTGTACTGGTGGAAGCCCTATGGAGTGCCGGCGCGCACGTACGCGCCTACGATCCCGTCTCCATGGAGGAGTGCCGGCGCATTTACGGCGAACGCGCCGACCTGACGCTGTGCTCTAGCCCCGAAGACGCACTCGAAGGCGCATCCGCCTTGGCGATCGCTACCGAATAGTGATTCAGTCGTTTTCGACGGACGCAATCTGTACGACCCACAGCTGATGGAACGCGCGGGCATCGCGTACTACGCCATAGGCCGCGGGCGCTGATTCTTACCCAGCCGTCATTTGCGGTCATCTTTCGTCAGCGGCAAGAGGCACAGTCCAGCGCTGTCGACGACGAGCCGGCAACCAGATGCGCCGACCTCTACACTCCCCAGGCGCGACTCGAAACCTGTCGTGCGCAACACCCACCTCCGCGCTGCGTTCGCGGAGGTGGGTGTCCAAGCACTTTACGGTTTACAGCACGCACGAACCCGTTCTTACCCATAGCCGCCGGCAATAGGCCAAACCACGGGATCATCGGATGTGCGCCGGCGGGCACCGGTGCGGGGTTCGTTTCGTAACGAAACGATGCCGTAGAAACGAGCTGTGGCGGCGCAGCACACGCCCAACCTATTTCCCGAATAAGAAATGGAGCTGGCGACAGGAGTCGAACCCGCGACCTACTGATTACAAATCAGCCGCTCTACCAACTGAGCTACGCCAGCATCCGGCAGCGCATTTTAGGGCGCTTGCTGATGCGGCGCAAACCCCAATTCAACCGGCTGGGCAGCTACGTTCGACTCGCTGCAGCGTTCCACCGCCGTTCTGCACATTCGCCCACAACTCAGCACTGATTGTGCCGTTGCCGGGATCGCTGTAGTCCAACCAGAACAGCTCCTTGTCGGCGGTACGGACCTGGAGCTTGGGCTGAAACCCCATTTTCTTCACCCGCGCCAGGCGTCGCGCCGCGCCGCTGCGCTCACGAAACAGCCCAAGGGAGATGGCATTGGCGTTCGGAGGAGATGCCACCACATAGTAGTCGTGCAAACCCTTGGCTGCGAGCTGCCGCGTCACGGCGGTAGCCGCCGCGGTCGATGAGTATGGCGGCAGGTAGATCCAGTAGCCGGTGACCTGGGTCTGCTGAATTCTGCGCAGCGTCGCCTCGACGTTCTGCTTCGCGAATACCGACACCATGGTTTCGGCCTTCGCCTTGTCGCTGAAGGGACCGAGCGAATAGCACCGGGCAGGTGGCGATGAAGGCTTCGGCGAAAGCCCCCTCCCCGAGTTCGACTGCGTCGGCAGGACCGTTTCGGTGTTCGGCGAACGAGGGGCACCCGTGGCTGCTGCCGCCGACACGGTTTTTATCATGCGCAACGGCTGCACCCCGGGCGGAGGCGAAGTCGCCAACGGTGACGACCCGACGTGCGAGTGCTCCGGAACCAGAATGTCTCCGACCGCAAAATAGATCAGGTTGAGCAGGACCAGAAACAGAAAGAACGCCCGCACTCGGCCTCCTTTATAGATATGTCATGCCGCGCAGGACCAACAGTTCATCATATCGCGCCTCGAACTTCAGGCATTTTTTCAATAAACGACCGTCACCGCCGGTCAGAATGACTGCGCATTCTGCACCAAGCCGTTCACGGATGTCAGTGATCGCACGCTCGGCACCGCCCACCCAGGCGTATAGTATGCCGCTGCCGACCGCCGTGCCGGTGTCCCGCCCCCACGGGCTCAGGGCAGCGCTCCACGGGTCGCCCTTGCCCGCCAACGCAGGTGCCGCGCGGCCGAGCGCATTCAAGGCGGCCTTCAGCCCCGGCATGATCACTCCCCCCGTATGCGAACCATCCGCTGCCATCCCGTCGACCGTCAATGCTGTTCCGGCCGATACGACTACGACCGGACGGATCTCCCGCGTTGCGACGAGAGCAAGAAAACGGTCCACGCCCAGCGCTTCCGGATTTCTGTATCCGTTGCGTATCGTCTCGAAACGCTCCAGGGAAATCAGAGCTTCCGGGGCTGGCCAACGCAACTCGCGAATACGTTCCTCCAGAAGCTCGCGAGCTTCGCCTCCGCGTACGTCGGCCAGCAACACCCGACTGGGCGCCGCGTGCCTGGCAACGGTGGAGAACATTTCGTGAACTGTCCGCGCACTTGCGCTATCGATGAGCGCTCCCGGCTTTTCGCTCCAGCCCCACTTGAGACGGCTGTTACCTATGTCGATGCACAAACGCATCAGGATAGCCGCAAGCTGACTTCGCCAGCGTCGAGCCAATACTCGAGGCCTGCACAGACGACGCGCAAGCGGCCTCTCATGTCGACCCCGTCGCCTTTGCCATGCAGCGTACGTCCATCCGCGGTGTGAACTTCGATTTCCTGCCCACGGGTAAGGTCATAACCGCTCCAACGCTGCTGCAATACGGCAAAACCAGCATCTTCATAGCGGGCGCAGGCCTGTAGCACGTAGTCCACAACCGCACCTGCAAGATGATTTCTATTCTGCGCCGCCGCGGACCAGAACTCATCCAAACCCGCGGGCCGCGGGGATGATGCGGGATCCATTTGCGGAGCGCTGAGATTGATCCCGATACCCACGACCCAGTAACGCTCGTTTCCCCGGTTTACGAGTTCGACCAGAATACCGCCCAGCTTGCGTTTGTCTACATACAGGTCGTTGGGCCATTTCAAACCGACCTGGGCTCCGGCAATCTCATTCAGCGCATCAGCCACCGCTACACCGATAGCGAGCGTCGCCGCTCCCGAGTCAGGATCCTCTCGAAGCGCGCGCCAGGCGAGTGACAGGTAGAGACCGCCGCCCGCCGGCGAATTCCACGAACGACCGCGCCGCCCCCGCCCTGCCGTCTGCATCTCGGCCAGGCAGACCTCGCCCCCCGTCGCCGCGCCTTCGCGCAAACGGCCACTCAGCCAGCTGTTGGTTGACTCGAGAGAGTCATACACGTGTATGCGACTGCACAGGTCGAGTCCGACCGGCGACAGATGCATACGTATTTTCTCGCTATCGAGCGCTTCCGGTTCCGGCATCGTAGTTCTCCCTGCAATGTGCTCACGCAATGGCATACGAGGGCGGCCGACTTTGCAAAAAAATACCCCGACGGGTTTAACCGTCGGGGTTTCGCTTTTAAAAGCCTGGCAGTGACCTACTTTCGCATGGGGAGACCCCACACTATCATCGGCGCTAAGCGGTTTCACTTCCGAGTTCGAAAAGGGATCGGGTGGTTCCCACATGCTATGGCCGCCAGGCAAACTGTTTACCGGCTCTCACCGGTCAATTCAGAAAGGCATTGGCAATGAAGTCGCATTCGATTCACCCAAACTGCTTGGGTGTTATATGGTCAAGCCTCACGGGCAATTAGTATTGGTTAGCTTCACACATTACTGCGCGTCCACATCCAACCTATCAACCTCGTAGTCTACAAGGGCCCTACAGGGACCTCGAGGGTCCAGTGAGACCTAATGGTGCCAAACACCGCCGTCGATATGAACTCTTGGGCGGTATCAGCCTGTTATCCCCGGAGTACCTTTTATCCGTTGAGCGATGGCCCTTCCATACAGAACCACCGGATCACTAAGACCTGCTTTCGCACCTGCTCGACGTGTCTGTCTCGCAGTCAAGCACCCTTATGCCTTTGCACTAAACGCACGATTTCCGACCGTGCTTAGGGTACCTTCGCACTCCTCCGTTACTCTTTGGGAGGAGACCGCCCCAGTCAAACTACCCACCATACACTGTCCCCGACCCGGATAACGGGCCTGGGTTAGAACTCCAAACATGCCAGGGTGGTATTTCAAGGATGGCTCCACGACAACTGGCGTTGCCGCTTCAAAGCCTCCCACCTATCCTACACAAGCAGGTTCAAAATTTCGCTACCTTAGGACCGTTATAGTTACGGCCGCCGTTTACCGGGGCTTCGATCAAGAGCTTCGCCTTGCGGCTGACCCCATCAATTAACCTTCCGGCACCGGGCAGGCGTCACACCCTATACGTCCACTTTCGTGTTTGCAGAGTGCTGTGTTTTTAGTAAACAGTCGCAGCGGCCTGGTCTCTGCGACCTCCTTCCGCTCCGGGCGCAGGCCCTTCACGTACCAGAGGCGTACCTTCTCCCGAAGTTACGGTACCATTTTGCCTAGTTCCTTTACCCGAGTTCTCTCAAGCGCCTTGGGATTCTCACCCTGCCCACCTGTGTCGGTTTGGGGTACGGTCTCTGTTTATCTGAAGCTTAGAAGCTTTTCCTGGAAGTATGGTATCAATCACTTCGCTCCACGTGGGAGCTCGTCATAACGCCTCAGGATTGTGCGTCCGGATTTGCCTAGACACACTCCCTACACGCTTAAACCGGGACAACCAACGCCCGGCTGACCTAACCTTCTCCGTCCCTTCATCGCAATAAACAGAGGTACAGGAATATTAACCTGTTTCCCATCGACTACGCATTTCTGCCTCGCCTTAGGGGCCGACTAACCCTGCGCCGATTAACGTTGCGCAGGAAACCTTGGGCTTTCGGCGGAGGGGTTTTTCACCCCTCTTATCGTTACTCATGTCAGCATTCGCACTTCTGATACCTCCAGCAGACCTTACGATCCACCTTCACAGGCTTACAGAACGCTCCCCTACCACTCACACAAATGTGTGAATCCGCAGCTTCGGTGCATAGCTTAGCCCCGTTGAATCTTCCGCGCAGGCCGACTCGACTAGTGAGCTATTACGCTTTCTTTAAAGGGTGGCTGCTTCTAAGCCAACCTCCTAGCTGTCTATGCCTTCCCACATCGTTTCCCACTTAGCTATGACTTGGGGACCTTAGCTGGCGGTCTGGGTTGTTTCCCTTTCCACGACGGACGTTAGCACCCGCCGTGTGTCTCCCGTGATTGCACTTCCTGGTATTCGGAGTTTGCAATGGTTTGGTAAGCTCTTGCGAGCCCCCTAGCCATGACAGTGCTCTACCCCCAGGAGTGAGACACGAGGCGCTACCTAAATAGCTTTCGGGGAGAACCAGCTATCGCCGAGCTTGATTAGCCTTTCACTCCTATCCACAGCTCATCCCCGTCTTTTTCAACAGACGTGGGTTCGGTCCTCCAGTGGGAATTACCCCACCTTCAACCTGGCCATGGATAGATCGCCCGGCTTCGGGTCTACTCCCAGCGACTGATCGCCCTATTAAGACTCGGTTTCCCTACGGCTCCCCTAACGGTTAACCTTGCCACTGAAAGTAAGTCGCTGACCCATTATACAAAAGGTACGCAGTCA
>NZ_JARRQY010000050.1:0-22500 GCF_037381185.1 Acidihalobacter sp. | reverse complement strand
ACGCGAAGGAGACATCGTCGCCGCCGAGTTCGTCAATCAGGGCCACAGTTTCCGGGCGGTCCGCTACACGGACCCCAACGGCCGTACCGATTACTACTCGCCCGACGGCCACAGCCTGCGCAAAGCGTTCCTGCGCACCCCTGTCCAGTTCAGCCGCATCAGCTCGCGTTTCAACCTGCACCGCAAACACCCCATTCTCAACCGCGTACGCGCCCACAAAGGCGTCGACTACGCGGCCCCGGTCGGCACGCCGGTGCGTGCGGCCGGCGACGGCAAGGTGGTCTACAAAGGCTGGCGGGGCGGATACGGGCGTTTCATCGTCCTCCAGCATGGCCAGCGCTACAGCACCGCCTACGGGCACCTGTCGCGCTTCGCCGCCAAGCTGCGCAACGGCGCACGCGTGCGTCAGGGACAGATTATCGGCTACGTCGGCCAGTCCGGCCTCGCCACCGGCCCACACCTGCACTACGAGTTCCGCATCAACGGCCGGCACCGCAATCCGTTGAAGGTCGAGCTGCCTGCAGCCAAGCCGCTCGAGGCGCGCTATGTGGCCGACTTCGAGTCCAAGGCTCTGCCTCTGCTCGCCCAGGTCGACACCTACCGCCGCGCCTCGCTCAGCCGCTTCGGCGATTCATGAGCGAGCTGTATCTGGGGCTGATGTCCGGCACCAGCATGGACGGCGTCGATGCCTGCCTCGCGAGTTTCGACGACGCCCCCAAGCTGCTCGCCACGCTCAGCCGCGACATGCCCGAACCGCTGCGTGCAGCACTGACCGGATTGATCGAAGGCAGCACGGGCGAGGCCACCCCCGCCCGCATCGGACAACTGGACGCGGAACTGGGCGAGTTGTTCGCAGCCGCCGCCCTCGATCTGCTCGCTGGGCAGAACCTGCCGGCCAACCGGATTCGCGCCATCGGCAGCCACGGCCAGACGGTCTGGCACCAGCCGCACGGCCCGCGCCCCTTCAGCCTGCAACTCGGCGACCCGGCACGGATCGCCGAACGCACGGGCGTCACCACCGTGGCCGACTTCAGGCGCCGCGACATCGCTGCCGGCGGCCAGGGCGCACCGCTGGTGCCCGCTTTTCATGCCGCCGTGTTCCGCTCGGCGGAGGAACCTCGCGTGGTACTCAACCTCGGCGGCATGGCCAACGTCACGCTGCTACCGGCCGGTACTGCGCAAACAGCGGTCAGTGGTTTCGACACCGGCCCCGGCAATGTCCTGCTGGACCTGCATGCCAGACGTCACCTCGACAGTCCCTGCGACCTCGACGGCGCCCTGGCGGCGCAAGGCAACAGCGATGAAACTGTGCTGACGGCGATGCTGAGCGACACCTATTTCGCGCTGCCGCCACCCAAGAGCACCGGCCGCGAGCACTTCAATGCCCGTTGGCTGGACCGTCAACTGGCGGGCGTCGTTCTGCCTCCCGCCGACATTCAAGCCACCCTCGTGGAACTGACCGCACACAGCGTTGCACAGGCGATCACAAGCCATCTGCCCGATTGCGCACGCGTGCTCGTCTGCGGCGGCGGTGTCCACAACCGGCAGTTGATGGCTCGGCTAGAGGCGCTATTGCCGCAAAGCCGCATCGAGTCCACTGCCGTTCACGGCATTGAACCGGATTGGGTCGAAGCCATGGCCTTCGCCTGGCTGGCGCGACAAAATCTCGCCGGCCGTCCAGGCAATCTGCCGTCCGTTACCGGTGCCCGCAGGCCGGTGATTCTGGGAGCGATCCATCCGGCATAAGCCAAACGGAACTCATCCAAGCAATTGAAATCGGATGCGAGTCACTCGCGAGACTGTCAGCGCATTGCCTTCCGGACGCGCCTGCATTTGCGCAACTCAGCACCTCGACACATAATCTTCATCCAAGACGCTCCGTGCGGTGCGTCGATATATAACAACGACCCATTAGGGGCAATACACAAAGAAGAGGCTGCAACCCGAACGCATCATCGTGTTCCGCCTTGTGCTGGCGCATCCCCGCCGATGAGTGCACGCTGGCGGCGCACAAACCCTCTTTACTACAGCGATACAGAATGCTGCAGCGGCGCCCGATTGCTGGCACGCATGCTGCTTCCCCATATCGCAACGTTTGGAGGAAGGGCCTGCGTTCGGACATCCTCACTTGTGCCCCAACTCTCATGAGGTGAAAACACCGATGAAGAAGTCTCTGCTAGCAATCGCACTCGGTACCGCCCTGGCGGCCACCGGCATACAGGCCAATGCCGCCAAGACCCTGGTGTTCTGTTCGGAAGGCAATCCCAGCGGTTTCCAGCCCTCGCTGTATACCGACGGCACCACCTTCGACGCGAGTTCGCGCACCATCTACGACCGCTTGGTTGAGTTCAAGCCCGGCACCACCCGGATCGTGCCCGGCCTAGCCTCGTCCTGGACGGTCTCCGACGGCGGCAAGGTCTACACCTTCCACCTGCGCAAAGACGTCAAGTTCCAGTCCAACAAGGAATTCACGCCGACCCGCGATTTCAACGCCGACGACGTGGTGTTCACCTTCGAGCGCATGCTGAACAAGAACAACCCGTACCACACCGTGTCCGGAGGTACGTATGACTATTTCGACGGCATGGGCATGCCGGCGCTGATCAAGTCGGTCAAGAAGGTCGACGCGCACACCGTGCAGTTCATCCTCAACAAGCCCAACGCGCCGTTCCTGGCCAATATGGCCATGGATTTCGCCTCCATCGACTCGGCCGAATACGCCGACAAGCTGGCCAAGGAAGGCAAGAAGCAGGACCTCGACCTCAAGCCCATCGGCACGGGTCCGTTCGAACTGGTCGCCTATCAGCCCGGCTCGATGATCCGCTACAAGGCATTCAAGGACTACTGGCGCGGCAAGGCCGCGATCGACAACCTAGTGTTCTCGATCACACCCAATCCGTCCGTGCGCTGGGCCAAGCTGAAAACCGGCGAATGTCAGATCATGGACTACCCGAACCCGACCGACCTGCCGGCCATGAAGGCTGATCCGAACATCAAGGTGCCCTCGCAGCCCGGCCTGAACGTCGGCTACCTCGCCTTCAACGTCGAGAAGAAGCCCTTCGACAAGCTCGACGTGCGCAAGGCGCTGTATATAGCCGTCAACAAGCAGGCCATCGTGAAAGCGATCTTCCACGGCACCGGCGAAACGGCCACCAACCCCATGCCACCGACCATCTGGTCGTACAACAAGTCGATCAAGGACTACCCGTACGATCCGGCCGCTGCCAAGAAACTGCTGGCCAAGGCCGGCTACCCCAATGGCTTCAGCACCAATATCTGGGCCATGCCGGTGTCGCGCCCCTACAACCCGGATGCCCGCCGCATGGCGGAAATGATCCAGGCGGACTGGGCCAAGATCGGCGTCAAGGCCAAGATCGTGACCTACGAGTGGGGTGAATACCTCAAACGCCTGGGTCAGGCGCAACACGACACCGCGCTGCTGGGCTGGACCGGCGACAACGGCGATCCGGACAACTTCCTCAACACCCTGCTCGGCTGCGACAGCGTGCACACGACCAACAACATCTCGGAATGGTGCTACCAACCGTTCCAGAAGCTGGTCACCGCCGCACAGGAAACCAGCAACACCGCCAAGCGCACCAAGCTGTATGAAAAAGCCCAGGTGGTGTTCCACAAGCAGGTACCGTGGGTGCCGATCGACTACTCGACGGTCTACATGCCCATGTCCAAGAACGTCGAGGGCTACAAGATCATGCCCACCGGCGTGCACTACTTCTATGGCGTCAGCCTGAAGTGAGCCCTCGCTCCCACGGCCCGGATATCCGGGCCGTGGGAACCCTTCCCGTCCCCGCATACTTGCATCATCGCCCTCGATAGGTGTAAACAGCCCACCTTTCGTGCCGCACGCTCGTATCAAGGCACGCCAAACGGTTCAGGAAACGGATGATTGCATTCCTTCTTAAACGCCTGGCGCTAGTGATCCCCGCACTGTTCGGAGTCAGTCTGTTCAGCTTCGCGCTGATCCATCTCATTCCCGGCGACCCGATAATGATCATGGCTGGCGTCCATGGCCTTACACCTGAACGCCACGCGCGGATGATGCATCAGCTCGGTCTCGACCAACCGCTGTATCAGCAATACTTCAGTTACATCTGGAACGCTCTGCACGGCAACCTCGGCACCTCCATCTTCACCCGCCAGCCGGTGATGACCGAATTCCTGCAGCGCTTCCCGGCCACGTTCGAGCTGTCGGTAGCGGCAATGATCTTTGCCGTCGTCATCGGCCTGCCCGCAGGTGTGATCGCTGCGATCCGCCGCGGCGGCATCGTCGACCACACCGTCATGACCGTCAGCCTCACCGGCTACTCCATGCCGATCTTCTGGTGGGGTCTGCTGCTCATTTTGCTGTTTTCCGTCCAACTGGGCTGGACACCGGTGTCAGGGCGTATTTCCCCGGCCTACTGGGTAGAGCCACACACCGGCTTCATGCTTATCGACACGCTGCTCGCCGGCGACACGGCCGCCTTCGTCGACGCCCTGCGCCACCTCATTCTGCCCTCAATCGTGCTCGGCACCATTCCGCTGGCGATGATCGCGCGCATGACGCGCTCTTCCATGCTCGAAGTGCTCAACGAGGACTATGTGCGCACCGCCCGCGCCAAGGGTGCCTCGCCATTCCGGGTAATCATGATCCACGCCCTACGCAACGCGCTGATTCCCGTCGTCACCGTCACCGGCCTGCAGGTCGGCGTGATGCTCGCGGGCGCGATCCTCACCGAGACCATCTTCTCCTGGCCGGGCATCGGCCAATGGATGGTGCAGGCCATCAACCAGCGCGACTACCCGGTGGTGCAGGGCGGCATCCTGCTTATCGCCAGCATGATCATCCTGGTCAACCTGCTGGTGGACATTGCCTACGGCATCATCAATCCGCGCATCCGCCACGCGCTCTAGGCCCTGAACACAGGTCCTAAGGACACATTACGTATGAGCGACAACACACCCCGCGACGAAGACTACAAAGGCGCCGTCGACGCCGCCCCCGAATACGTCCAGGAACACGCCATCGCCCACGCCGAAATGCCGCCGCACCCGCTGATCGAAGTGTGGCGCTATTTCCGCGAGAACAAGGGCGCCCTGATCGGCCTCGGCATCAGCGTCACCATCGTGCTGATGGCGATCTTCGCCGGTGTACTGGCCCCCCATTCGCCCATCTCCCAAGACCAGTCCGCCTTCCTGCAGCCGCCGGCCTGGCTGCCCGGCGGCAACTGGACCTACCCCCTCGGCACCGACGCCGTCGGCCGCGACCTGCTGTCGCGCCTGATCTACGGCTCGCGCCTATCGCTGTTCGTCGGTCTGCTGGTGGTCACCCTGTCGCTGCTGGTCGGCGTACTGCTGGGGCTGATCTCGGGCTATTTCCGCGGCTGGGTCGACGGCCTCATCATGCGCCTGGTGGACATCATGCTGGCCATCCCCAGCCTGCTGCTGGCCATCGCCATCGTCGCCATCCTCGGCCCGAGCCTGAGCAATGCCATCGTCGCCATCGCCATCGTCAATGTACCGTACTACGTACGTCTGACACGCGCCTCGGTGATCTCTGAGTCAAGCAAGGACTACGTCATGGCCTCGCGCGTGGCCGGCGCCGGACACCTGCGGCTGATGTTCTCCACACTGCTGCCCAACTGCACCGCTCCGCTGATCGTGCAGGCGACGCTGGGCTTTTCCAGCGCCATCCTGGACGCGGCGGCGCTCGGATTCCTCGGCCTCGGCGCGCAGCCGCCGACGCCCGAATGGGGCAGCATGCTCGCCAACGCGATGCAGTTCGTGCAAAGCGCCTGGTGGGTAGTCACCTTTCCCGGCCTGGCGATCCTGATTACCGTGCTCGCCTTCAACCTTATGGGCGACGGTCTGCGCGACGCCCTCGACCCCAAGTTGAAACGCTGATGGCCCTGCTCGAAATCAACAAGCTTTCCGTCACCTTCGGCTCATCCGACAAGCCGTTCCGCGCGGTCGACGACGTCAGCCTGAGCGTCGACGCCGGCGAAGTTCTCGGCATCGTCGGCGAATCCGGCTCCGGCAAGAGCGTCACCTCGCTCGCGCTGATGGGCCTGATCGGCTACCCCGGGCGTATCGACGCCGAACGCGTGCAGTTCGATGGTCACGACCTGCTGGCCATGCCGCCCCGACAGCGCCGCGCGCTGACCGGCCGGGACATCGCGATGATCTTCCAGGAACCGATGACCAGCCTGAATCCGAGCTTCACGGTCGGCTGGCAGATCACGGAAGCCCTGCGCATCCATGAGGGCGGCAACCGCCGCTCGCGTCGCGAACGCGCCGTCGAACTGCTCGCCCAGGTCGGCATTCCCGCCCCGCGCAGCCGGCTCGACGCCTACCCGCACCAGCTCTCCGGCGGCATGAGCCAGCGCGTGATGATCGCCATGTCCATCGCCTGCAATCCCAAGCTGCTGATCGCGGACGAACCCACCACCGCGCTGGACGTCACCATCCAGGCGCAGATCATGGACGTTCTGCTGCGCCTGCAGGAAGAACGCGGTATGGGACTGATCCTGATCACCCACGATCTGGCGGTGGTCGCCCAGGCCGCGCACAAGGTTGCCGTGATGTACGCCGGCCAAGTAGTGGAAACCGGTCGGGTTCCGAGTATTTTCGAGCAACCACTTCACCCCTACACCGAAGCCCTACTCGCGGCCCTGCCGGAGCGCGCCATCGGCAAAAACCGCCTCAACTCGCTGCCCGGCGTCGTCCCCGGTCAATACGATCGGCCCGACGGTTGCCTGCTCAGCCCGCGCTGTCCCTACGCCACCGAGCGCTGCCGCCGTGAACAACCCGCTCTGGAAGGCGAAGCCGGCCAGCAGGTACGCTGCTTTTTCCCGCTCGACCGGCACAGCCGTACGGCCTAAGCCAGGAGCACGCCGAGATGAACCAGACCCGCGAAACCCAGCCCACGCTCATGCAGGCCGACCAACTGACCCGGCATTACACCTCTGCCCGTGGCCCCTTCGCCCCCAAGGCGATAGTGCGTGCACTGGAAGGCATCTCCTTCGAACTGCACCCGGCGCGCACCCTCGCCGTGGTCGGTGAGTCCGGCTGCGGCAAATCGACCCTGGCGCGCCAAATCACCTTCATCGAGACACCCACCTCCGGCAGCATCCGGCTCGACGGCAAGACCGTCGCGCTCGACGACCGCGCCGCGCTCAAGCAGGCACGCGCGCAGGTACAGATCATCTTCCAGGACCCCTACGGTTCGCTCAATCCGCGCAAGAAAGTGCGCGCGATCCTGGAGGAACCGCTGATCATCAATACCAAGATGTCCTCCGCCGAACGGCGCGAGCGCGTCGACTGGATGATGCAGAAAGTCGGCCTGCGCCCCGAGTTCGGCGTGCGCTACCCGCACATGTTCTCCGGCGGCCAGCGCCAGCGCATCGCCATCGCGCGCGCCCTGATGCTCAACCCCAAGGTGGTGGTGGCCGACGAACCCGTCTCCGCACTCGATGTCTCGGTGCAGGCGCAGGTGCTCAACCTGCTCATGGATCTGGGCGAGGAATTCGGCGTCGCCTATTTGTTCATCTCGCACGACCTCTCGGTCGTACGGCATATCGCCGACGACGTGATGGTCATGTACCTGGGCCGGGCGGTCGAAGTGGGCGCCAAACAAATCCTGTTCGACACGCCCTTGCACCCCTACACTCGCGCGCTGATGGCTGCCACGCCGCATATTGACCCCACAGCGCGCAAGGTGCGCATGGCAGTCAATGGTGAACTGCCCTCGCCATTGGATCCGCCTTCCGGCTGCGCCTTCCATACACGCTGCCCCTACGCCACGGATCGCTGCAAGAGCGAGCGCCCGGAACTGCGTGAAGTCGGCCAGCGGCAGATTGCCTGCCACCGCGCCGAGGAAGTGCTCACTCTAGAAGCAGCCCAGACCCAGGACTGACGCCAAACAAGAACCGGCCGACGCCACATCAGGCAAAATCCAGACTCAAGAGGCAGAAACGAAAAAGGCAGCCATCGAGGCTGCCTTTTTGCTTAACGAGTCGCGCGGCCCGTTACATACTGCGGCGACCGTCTCAGACCGAGAAGGAAGAACCGCAGCCGCAGGTGGTCGTCGCGTTCGGGTTGCGAATGACGAACTGAGCGCCTTCGAGACCTTCCGTGTAGTCGATCTCCGCACCGACCAGATACTGATAGCTCATCGGGTCGATCAGCAGGGTGACGCCGCCGTTTTCGACCACGGTGTCGCCATCCCCAACATTCTCGTCGAAGGTGAAGCCGTACTGAAAGCCGGAGCAGCCGCCGCCGGTCACGAACACCCGCAGCTTGAGTTCCGCGTTGTTCTCTTCCTCGATCAGTTCCTTCACCTTGCTGGCTGCCGCATCGGTAAACAGCAGCGGATCGGGCATGGATTCTTCAAGCAAGTCGGTCGCCGACATGATATGCGCCTCCAAAACAGGGTTGTCGCCGGACAATGCGTGTACGGTAGCCTAATCCAAGTGATTTGGTCAAGAATCGAGCACTTCCTCAGCCTCGAGCTGGGGCCCCACCGTTTTCCCGCGTTGGTCCTCGAGCTGCGGCTTGCCGCCTTTGCGATGCACCAGCTTGCCGTTCACCTCGGCGCCCACCGCCATCTCCAGCAGGTTGTAGTATACGTCGCCGCACACCTTGGCATTGGCCGCCAGCTCCAGATGCACGGCCGAATGCACATCGCCTTCAATCGAGCCGTTGAGCATCGTGTTGGGGGCATGCACCTCGCCCTCCACCTCCCCGCCTTCGCTCAACACCAGCGCGGCGTCATCGTCGCCGTCGGCCACCACGTTGCCCTCGATACGGCCATCGATATGCAGACCGCCCACGAAGTGAAGGTCGCCTCGTACCACGGTGCCCTTACCGATCAACGTGTCGACCCGCATCGAATTCAACTTCTTCTTGCCACCGAACATGGTCTGGTCAACCTCCCTTTAAGGCGTCATTCCAAGCATAGGTCTTCTCGGTTCCTTTGAGATTACGCTTACTCGGACGCACCGAGATGACAATATTCTCGGGAACGAAACCGGAGGGTAATCGGAAACTGCCCTGGAAATTCTGAAAGTACTTGAACGAAAAACCCATATTTATCTGGGCCAGCTTGGAAAGATCCAGCGCATGCGATTTGCCATCCTGCAGTCCCTGAATCTCGGCGCTCACATGCCCTTCGGCTCTCGCATCGTGATGCATCGCCTGGGTCAGCGCCAGTTTGAAGCTGTAACCCTTGCCGGACGCTGCGTGCTGAATCTCGAAATGCTGTAGATTCACCCCAGCCTGATCGCTCGCAGGCGAAACGATGCTGCGGTAGAAAGCCACCTGTTCATTCAGGCTAGCCAGCCTCGCTTCCATCTCGTTGAGGTTTTTCTGCACGCGCCGCGCCGCCTCGCGATCGATCTCGCCGCTGCGGCCCAGCCGAGCCGCCTGGTCGGTCAGCTCCTGATTGCGTATGGTGAGATAGGAGGCACGGCTCTTCAGCTCTTGCAACTGGCTGCGTTCGCGCGCAGTGATCCCGTTGGCGCTCTGATAGCCGGCCCAGTAAATGGCCGCCGCAGCCACCCCCAGCAGCACCACGGCAAGCAGCGCCAGCAGTACGCGCCGCACTGGATCGTGTGCGCGCAGCCGATAACCCTTGTGCGTTTTCCCTTTCGAAACGGCCATGGCTCAGGGCAGCAGAGAAACGCTATCGAGCCCGGCCGCCTCAGGTAGTCCGAACATCAGATTCATGTTCTGCACCGCCTGCCCCGCGGCGCCCTTGACCAGGTTGTCGATCACCGAAAGCACTATCGCCGTATCGCTGCCCGGGGCGCGCGACACCGCGATACGGCACAGGTTCCCGCCACGCACACTGCGCGTCTCCGGCATCGAACCGGCCGGCATGACATCGACGAACGGCTCAGCCCGATAGGCCGATTCGAACAATTCCTGCAGATCGCCGGCGTCACCTTGCAGGCCGGCATACAAAGTGGCGTGTATGCCGCGGATCATCGGCAGCAGATGCGGCACGAAAACGAGATCCACCGCCGTACCAGCCTGCCCCGACAGCACTGCGCGAATCTCGGGCAGATGGCGATGACCGGCCACACCGTAGGCGTGAAAGTTTTCGGATGCTTCCGTCAACAGCATCGACAGAGCCGCCTTGCGGCCCGCACCGCTGGCACCGGACTTGGCGTCAGCGATAAGTCGCCCGGACTCGAGCAGACCCGAACGCAACAACGGCAGGAAACCCAGGATCACCGCCGTCGGATAGCAACCCGGATTGGCCACCAGACGTGCCGTACGAATCGCCGCGCGGTTGATTTCCGGCAGGCCGTAGACCGCTTCCTCGATCAGTTCGGGACTGGCATGCTCCATACCGTACCAACGCGACCACTCATCGACGTCCTTCAGGCGAAAGTCCGCCGCCAGATCAATGACACGCACGCCCGCCTCGAGAAGACGCGGCACATCGTGCATCGCAGTACCGTTCGGAGTGGCGAAAAACACCACATCGCAATTCTCCAGCTCCGCCTCGTCGGGAGCGACGAAGCTCAGATCGAGGTAACCACGCAGATTCGGAAACACTTCGTCGACGCGCCGACCCGCATCGCCGCGCGAGGTCAACACCCGCAGCTCCGCTCGCGCATGGCCGAGCATCAACCGTATGAGTTCCACACCCGCGTAACCGGTCCCGCCGACCACGCCCACCTTGACCTTGTCCATAAGCTTGCGAAATCCATCGCTGACGATCGGACGCACATCTTAAAGGCTCGCACCCTGGCCACGCCATAACTTTGACGCCTCACGGGCACTTGCGTTCGTCGTGCCAATAACGAAAAATGCGCTCCTTCATATCTCTCCGGAATGCCAAGGGCTTTTCGCCACGTCCGTACAATTCGCCCCGTCCGTACAACATGCTCCCCGCTCCATGCTGAAACGCCTCTATCATTCGGCTCACGGCCTGCTTTCGCCTGAAAGCTGGCGCATCCGGATCATCTTCTGGGCGGGCGCCGTCATCGTCGGGCTCATCGCCAGCTTCTTCGCCCAGGCCGCCGATTACTCCAACGCCCTGTTCCAACGCCTCATCGCCATCTCGCCGTACCTGCCGCTGGTAGTCACTCCTGCGCTGATCATGCTCGCCGCCTGGCTGACCAAGCGCATCTTCCCAGGCGCGGAAGGCAGCGGCATCCCCCAATGCATTGCCGCGCTGGACATTCGCGAGGAGAGCGTACGCGCCAAGCTACTCAGCTGGCGCATCGCCTTCGGCAAGATCGTACTCACCCTGCTCGGTCTGCTCAGCGGCGCCTCGATCGGCCGCGAAGGCCCCACGGTACACATCGGCGCCGCCGTGCTGTTCAGCCTGGGCCGGCTCGGGCGTTTCCCGTTCCACTACATGGACCGCGGCATGATTCTGGCCGGAGGGGCCGCTGGCATCGCCGCCGCGTTCAACACTCCTCTGGCGGGTATCCTGTTCGCTATCGAGGAAATGAGCCGTTCGTTCGAGGAACGCACCAGCGGCACGCTGATCACTGCCGTCATCCTCGCCGGCATCACCTCGATAGCCCTGCTCGGCAACTACACCTATCTCGGCATCGTGCCGGCCAACGTCTCGGTCAGCACCGGCCTGCTGCCGGTACTGGTGTGCGGGATAGCCGGAGGCTTGCTGGGCGGCCTGTTCAGCACCCTGCTGCTGCGTGGACAGAAACTGATCAAACCGCTTTATCGCCGCCGCACTCTGCTGGTGGCCGGCACCTGCGGGCTGATCATCGCGGTGATCGGGCTGATCTCGGGCGGCGCCACCTACGGCTCCGGCTACGAGGCTGCCCGCGCTCTGGTGCAGGACACCCACGGCGTCAACGACTCCTTCCCCTACCTCAAACTGCTAGCCACCGCCGTGTCCTACTGGAGCGGCATTCCCGGCGGCATCTTCGCGCCCTCGCTGGCCACCGGTGCCGGCCTCGGCGCGCATCTGGCCCAGTTGTTCCCGCACACTGACCTGGCTGCCGTAGTCCTGCTCGGCACGGTCGCCTACTTCGCCGGCGTGGTGCAGACTCCGATCACCGCGTTCGTGATCGTGATGGAAATGACCCACAACAACGACCTGCTGATCCCGCTGATGGCCACCGCCTTCATCGCCTACGGCGCTTCGAGGCTGGTCTGCCCGCGGCCGATCTACCAGGCCCTGGCGGAGGACTTCCTCAACGCCGCGCCGAAACCCACGGCCGAGGCTCCACCGACCGAACAACGCCCGAACGTACCCTGACCGCATGTTTTCAGTCATCGTCCCGACCTATAACGAGCGCGACAACGCATCCGAACTGATTCGGCGCGTGCTCGAAGCCTTCTCCCGCCTTGACGAACCCGCCGAACTGCTGCTGGTGGACGACGACTCGCCGGACGGCACCGCCGGCGCGATGCGTGAGGCCGCAGCAGAACACGGCGCCCGAGAATCACAGGTCCGCGTCATCGTACGCGACAGCGACAAGGGGCTGGCCAAGGCTGTCGCCGCCGGCTTCGAGCAGGCCCACGGCGATGTGCTCGCAGTCATCGATGCCGATCTTTCGCACCCCCCCGAACTGCTCCCCGATTTGCTCGCGGCCATTCGCGGCGGCGCCGACGTGGCGATCGGCAGCCGCTACGTCGGCGGCGGCGGGACCGAGGGCTGGCCGCTGATCCGGCGCATCGTGTCGCGCGGCGCCTGCCTGCTCGCACGGCCGCTGAGCCCGGTCAAGGACATCACCTCGGGCTTCTTCGCCCTGCGTCGCGAGTGCCTGGACGAACTGCACTACATCCCACGCGGCTACAAGATCGGCCTGGAGCTGTTCGCCCGCCTGCCCGGCAAGCGCATGGTAGAAGTCCCGTTCACCTTCCGCGACCGGACGCGCGGCGCCAGCAAACTGGGCAGTGCGGTCATGCTGGCCTACCTGGTGCAGCTCGGCTCACTCTACCGCGCGCGTTTTCCGCGCCTGATCGGCTATCTGCAGTTCGGTCTGGTCGGCGTGCTCGGCATGGCGGTGGATTCGGCCACCTTCGGCTTGGCCTACTGGTATCTGGGGCTACAGCAGCTCGGACCCACGCTGGGCGGCTTCTTCGCGCAGACCGTCTCATTCCTGGTCGCCGCTCGCTTCAACTTCGCGCTCAATGCCCGGTGGACCTTCCGCGAGCGGCGCAGCCACGCACGCATGAGTGCCTTTCTCGCGGTCAGCGTTGTCGGCTTCATCCTGCGCAGCCTGATCTTCGAAAGCGTAGTCAGCCTGCCGGCGCCGCAAACACCCGGCCTGTGGGCAAACCTCGTACACACGCTGTCGATCGAACAGATTGCCCTGGTCATCGGCGTCATCGCGGCAAGTCTGTGGAACTTCTGGGGCAGTCGGCGCTGGGCGTTCCCGGCCGGCGGGGAAATGGCCGGCGAAGGTCTGCCCCGGCCCGAGGAACTCATCAGCCGCAGCTGGGTGGTCATTCTGCTCAGCAGCGCCGCCATACTGCGCGTGCTGTTCGCCGCACAGACGCCGCTGACATTCGACGAGAGCTACTACTGGCAATGGTCGCGGCATCTGGCCTGGGGCTACTTCGACCACCCGCCGATGATCGCCTACCTCATCGCCGCCGGCACCCGCCTGCTCGGCACCACACAGCTCGGGGTAAGGCTGGTGCCAAGCATGATGAGCATCGCCCTGGTCTGGATGGTCTACCGCCTGGCTGCCGTCTACTGGCGAAATTCGCGGGCCGCTCTATGGGCTCTGGTGCTGGCCGTGAGCACCCCGCTGTTCGCCGTCGGCGGCATGATCACCACGCCCGATATCCCCCTGCTGTTCTTCTGGGGCGCCACAGTGCTGCTCACGCTGCGCGCGCTTGAGCGCATGCGTCCGTTCGACTGGCTGCTCATGGGGCTGTGCGCCGGCCTCGGCATGCTCAGCAAGTTCCCCATGGCGTTGCTCTATGTGGCGCTGCTGTTCGCCTTGCTGTCGACGTCGCGGGGCCGGCGCAGCCTGGCTACCCCCTATCCCTGGCTCGCGCTGCTCACCACCGCCATCGTCACGACGCCGATGTGGATCTGGGAGTACACCCATAACTGGGGATCGTTCGGCTTCCACTTCCGCCAGGGGCTCGGCTCCAGCGTGGGCGCCACGCCCGCCACCGGCGCGGCGAGCAGCTCCGGCGGCCTGCATACTCTGCTCGCCTACGTCGCGGGGCAGGCCGGCATCATCACACCGCTGCTGTTGCTGGTCGTCATCGCCGGGCTGGTGCAGGCCTTCCGCCGCGCCCCGGCAGACAGACCGGACGCTGCCGCCACGCTGCAACCGCGCGAGATCCGCCCTTTCCTGCTCTGGCCGGCCCTGGTCACCTTCGGCGTGTTCGGCGGTGCCAGCCTCCTCGCGAGCAGCGGGCCGAACTGGTCGGCGCCGGCCTACGCCACCGCGTTCCCCCTGGCCGGTGGCCTGCTGGCCGCGCTGATTCACCACCGCCGGCGCTGGCTGCGCTGGCTCAGCACCTTCGCCGTAGCCTTCGCCGCAGTGCTCTCGCTATACGTTCACATCGAAGTCGCGCACCCGCTGATCGCCTACCGCAACTACCCGCGCATCTTCCCGTTCGACCACAAGCCGCTGGCGCATTGGGCCGACACGCTGCGCGCCGCGCAGGCACGGGGCGGTCGGCAAGCCTGGGTGGTCGGGTCGAATTACAAAATCGCAAGCGTGCTCGGTTTCTACATGCAGGGCCACCCACAGACCTCCGATCCCTTCGAAGTTCGCTCGGGCAGCGCCTACCTGGCCTGGCAGCAGACGCCGCCAGTAGGGACTCCGGGCCTGTTCATCGCCAATAGCCGTCATCCTGCGAATATCGCACGTCTGTTCAATGGTCCGTACCGCTACCTCGGGGATTTTTCCGTCGCGCGCCGGGGCGTGGTCCGCAACACCTATTACGCATTCTCCGGAACCCTGAATTCCAAGACCTTCACGGAAACGGCACAATAACGTCATCAATTTGACGAACAGGCTCCAGTTGTGAAACGCTTAAGCGCGTGCCGTGGCGCTTTGCCGCGCCAGCATGAACAAGTGGTAAGCCTCACCGCCCCGGGCAGAGACCATACTTCCAGCACACATGTCATCATCAATCCCGCATGCCGATGCGGGCAACCGCGCGGGGAATAACGCCATGGACACTGCGGAATCGCAAACGCCCAAAGGCTACCGAACGCTTTGGATCTCCGATCTGCACCTCGGTAGCAGCGGCGCCCAGGCGGAAGATCTGCTGAGCTTCCTGCGCCAGACCGAAGTCGAACGCATCTACCTGGTCGGCGACATCATCGACCTGTGGGCACTACGCCGGCGTCCACACTGGCCCAGCGCCCACATGGAGGTGATTCGCCATGTCCTCGCACGGGCGGTCGACGGCGTGAGCGTGACTTATGTACCCGGCAACCATGACCACGCCATGCGTGCCTACTCGGGACAGCGCTTCGGACAGGTAATGGTTGAGGAACGCGCGCTGCACCTGACCGCCGACGGCCAGCGGATGCTGGTCATGCACGGTGACGAATTCGACCGCATAATCCACAAGATGCCTTGGCTGGCCCACGTCGGCGACGTGCTCTACGACTGGTTGCGTGCACTGAACAAACGGTTGCCTCATCGCACCCACAAAGACGAGGGCATGCAACCGCAAACACTGTCCGCGAACGCCAAGCACCGGGTCAAGCAACTGGTGCATTTTCTCAGCGGCTTCGAGCGCCGGGTCGAACAGACCTGCCGCGCCGCCCACGCGCACGGCATCATCTGCGGCCATAGCCACCATGCCGAAATCACGCGCTTTCGGGACATACTCTATTGCAACGACGGCGACTGGGTGGAAAGCCGCACGGCTCTGGTCGAACACCACAATGGCCGCCTCGAGCTACTGCGCTGGCCCGCAATGGTAAGCAGTCCGGCCGAACAGGGCAGCGACGCCGTTCTGGCCGACTCCTCGACCTGACACCACCAGCACGCGCCACAGCCGCGCGGACTCCCCCGTGACCTCACTTCCCGCCATTCTGCAGCACGCTGCGCCCTATCTGCATGAGTACGGCATCTGGGCGGTTTTCATCGGCCTGCTGCTGGAAACCTTCGGTCTGCCGATACCGGGCGAAACGCTGCTCATCGCCGCCTCGCTGCTGGCGACCCAAGGCCATATCCAACTGCCGGTGCTGCTGGCCGCGGCCTGGCTGGCGGCGGTACTGGGCGACAACCTCGCCTTCTACCTGGGGCGTTTCGGCGGTCGTCGCCTGTTACTGCGCTATGGAACCGGAATCGGCATTACGCGCAGGCGCCTGAGCAAAATGCACCGTTTCTACGACCGCTTCGGCCCCGAAGTGGTCATCGTCGCGCGCTTCTTCGTGATCGCACGGCAACTCAACGGTCTCGTCGCCGGTTCATCGGGCATGCTGCCGTTGCGATTCTTCATCTACAACGTGCTCGGCGCCGCACTCTGGGTCGGGACCTGGGGCATGGCGGCCTGGTTCCTCGGCGACCATCTCGTGGCGCTGCTGGCCTGGGTGACACACGCCGCGCCGATCGCCTTGGCCATCGGCGCAGCCGTAGTGCTGTTTATCTACCTAGCGCGCCGGCGGTGGCTTCGGCTGCGGCCGTCCAGCGAAACGGATTGATCCGACTGCCGGATTTGCCGCACCGAAGGCAAAAAAACGCTAGTGTTTCGCCGCCGCGGCAGGGGCGGGCGGCGCCTGTCCGCTCGTTGGAGCGACTGGTTTGGTAGTAGGCTGCTTCAGCACAGGAACCCCGTTCTTTCCGGTCGCATAGCGATCTCCCCGCGCCATCGCCTCTTCGGCCTGCTTGTTCAGCACGATGATGCTGATACGGCGATTGACCGCAGCCAGCGGATGAGTCTTGTCGAACAACACGGTATCTCCCAGACCGACGATACGCGCCACCTTGTCCGCCTTCATCCCGCCTCCGACCAGGGCACGCCGCGCCGCGTTCGCGCGCTCGGTCGAGAGTTCCCAATTGCTCAAATTCTTGTTCAGATAGCGATGCGCATCGGTATGGCCGGTAATGCTGATGTGGTTGGGTACCTGGTTCAGGAACACGCCGATATGTTCGAGGATCTTTCGCGCATAAGGCTTCAGCGCAGCGCTGCCCAGATCGAACATCGGTCGGTTTTCCTTGTCGACGATCTGGATGCGCAGACCTTCGGGCGTAATATCGATGAGCAGCTGATCCTTGAACGGCTTGAGCGCCTGACTCTTGTCGATCGCCTCTTTCAGCTTGACCTCCAGCGTCTGCAGACGCTCGCGGTCGAGTTGTTCGGCCTGCTTGCTCAACTGTTTAGCCGTCTGCTGGGGTGAGCCGCCGATGCTAGCCTCCTGTTTCGGTCCGGTCACCATGTCCTTGGTGCCGCCCAGCTTGATCATGCTGGTGCTCGCTCCGCCCGGCCCCTGGATGGCACTCGGGTTGTTGAAAAATTTCGACATGCCCGCACGTTGTTGCGGCGTAGTCGAGCCGAGCAGCCACATGAGGAGAAAAAACGCCATCATCGCGGTCACGAAATCGGCATAGGCGACCTTCCACGCCCCCCCGTGGTGGCCATGGGCCTTGACCACTTTCTTGATAACGATGGGTTGTTTCTTGTCATCCATGGGACTGCCCCGTCGGATGCCGTAGCGGCACCGTCACCGTTGTTCCTTGAGATATTCCTCGAACTCCTGAAAGCTCGGGCGCAGCGAAGACACCATCGTCTTGCGGCCGAACTCGACCGCGATCTGCGGGCTGTAGCCCTGCACCTGCGCCAGAATGCAGGATTTGATGACTTCTAGAAAACCGGCCTCATCGCGTGCCCGGTGTTCCATCGAGACTGCCAGCGGAGCAACGAAACCATAGGCCAGCAGGATGCCGAGGAAGGTACCGACCAGCGCCGCCGCCACATGCTCGCCGATCACCTGCGGCGGCTGATCCAGGCTGCCCATGGTAATCACCACGCCGAGCACCGCAGCCACGATGCCGAACCCCGGCAAACCGTCAGCCACGCGATTGAGCGCGCTGGCCGGCTGCTCCGATTCACGATGATGGGTTTCCAGTTCCAGCGACATGAGATTGTCCAACTCGAACGGATTCATGCCTCCGGAGACTATCAAACGCATATAGTCGACGATGTACTCCAGTGCATGATGATCCTTCACCACCTTGGGGTACTTCGCGAACAGTTCGCTCTGGGCAGGATCCTCGATGTCGCCCTCGATCGCCATCAGCCCTTCCTTGCGCGCCTTGACGAACAGGGAATACATAAGGCCAAGCAGTTCCAGGTACGCGGCCTTGTTGTACTTGGCCCCGCCGAGCAGTCCCGGCAGCCCCTTGAGCACCTTCATGATCAGCCCCATTGGATTGGAGATCATGAAAGCACCGAACGCCGAGCCGCCGATGATCAGCAACTCGTAGGGCTGCAGCAGAGTGGCCATATGGCCGTGCGAGAGGATGTAGCCGCCAACCACACTACCGCAGACGATCAACATCCCGATAATTGTATTCATTCAGAGTCCTTGATGGCCGTTATGTAGGCTGAAAACCGACCGGCTTTAGCGGAAATACGGCATCGCGCCCCGTTTCCGGAGCCTATCTCACCGCGTGCACGTCCGGTCCAAGCAAACCGTTATTTCAAGAGTTCGAGCTATGCCGCTCCGCGGCTACGTCTCGATCATAGCGCACCAGCATCCCATGCTGTAGGCTTGCGGCAACAGCCCGGATAAAGACTACGGCCCCGATAGTTGAATATTTAACTGCCGGGGCGATAAGCCAAAACAAGGGGAATGTTCGCTGTGATCAAACCCGAGTTAGCGGTTCTCGCCAGCACGATCGAACGCCTAGAGGCGCTGGAGGATGATCCGCGCCTGTCGGCCAAGGAACTCGAACACGCCCTGACCCTCGACCCGGCGCTGGCAATCGCTGTGCTGCACCGCGCGGTCCACATCCATCACCGGCATATCGACAGCCCCATCACCACGCTGCTGCAGGCGGCGATGATGATTGGCATCACCCCCATCCTCAAGCTCGCGCGGGAGCTGCCCTGTGCCGAAGACAAGCTGCGCGAGCCGCATCTCGGCATGTACAAGACGGCGCTCGGCCGGGCCGCGCTCAGTGGATTGTTCGGCCTGTTCATCGCCCAGGAGCGACGCGAACTGGAACCCGGTGAAATTGCGCTGTCTTCGCTGCTCGCGCCGCTGGGTGAACTAGCGCTGTGGAATGTCGCCGCAGCGGACATGTACGAACTGGAGCGCCTGCGCCGTCAGGCCGGCGTCCATCCGCAGCAGGCCGCGCACATCGTGTTCGGCACCAACATCAACGACCTGGGCCATACCTTGGCCGAAGCCTGGGGCCTGCCCGAACTGCTACAGACCACGCTGGACCTGCATCAGGCCCTGACGCCCCGGCAGACCGCCCCGATACTGGCCAGCCGCCTGGCCTGGCACGCCCTGGGCAACTGGCAGACCCCACGCGCGGAAGCCGACCTGCGCGCCTGCACCCGGCAACTCGACCTCGATTTCAACGCGCTCACCCAGGAAATCGACGACATCATTGGTGAATTCGAAGCCCAAACGGCTGCGATCTACAACCTTCCGGTACTGCAGGTACTCGGCAACACACAGATGGGCGAGATCCCGCCTCCCCCAAGCCCATCGGTCTGCTCCGCCCCCGACCAGGACTGGATCACCCTCGGCCAGCACCGCATCGAGCGCGCCGTTATGCAAACGGACATCATCCATGCATTGAGCAAAACGCTGTACAACGGCCTCGGCATGGACCGCGTCGTGTTCGCGCGCTACAGCAGCAATGACGACGGCGAGCGGCTCGAAACCGAATTCCTGCTCGGCACGGACTACGAATACGGCTTCCACAACATCTGCCTGCCTCTCGGCGAGGGCCAGCTCTTCTCCCAACTGCTCAAGAAACCGGTCGCGGTCTGGGGCCGGGGGCCCGATGACGCCAGACTCGCCAAACTCGTTCCCCGGGCACTTACCGAACTGAGCGGCACGGACCGATTCTTCTGCCTGTCGCTGTTCGCAGGCGACGAACCGGTTGGCATCGTCTACGCCGATCGTCGCCACCCCGACTGCGCCCTGACCGAACAGCAGTTCGCCGCGTTCAAGCGTGTAGGAATACTGGCCATCAAACGTCTGAAGGCTATAGGGACCCGCTGAAATCCGGGCGAACGCAAAAAACTCAGAGACCGGACAATCATCCCGCCCTTCCCAATTCCAAGCGCCTATTAACAGACGGCAACCTGCAGGAAAATCTGGGGTAATTGCTCCTTGGGCAGACTGTCTCCGTGATCCGGCAGCACGCAGGGGATCACGGACCCGCACAGACGACGGAGACAGTTTATGAACAAGGGCAAATTCGCTATTGCGTTTTTCAGCGGCATCCTGGGCCTCGGTATCGCCGGCACCGCATTCGCTCAAAGCTCGAATTCCAACCCCATCATCCTGCAGCCCGGATCAGGGAATCAAAAGGTCCAGCGCGGCGACGACGGCATGCAGGGCAACAGTGGCATGGAAGGCGGCGGCGAACATGAGGGCACGGGCAATAGCCATTCCGGGGGCATGAACGGCTCCGGCGAAGATAGCAGCGAAGGCCGCGGAGAGATAGGCGGCTGACGCCGCACAGCGGTTTAGGTTCCGCCGGCCACGCCACAGGCCTGGCCGGCGAAGCACTTCAACCGCGCACCAGTACCGTCCACAACGCGCAAGCTCCCACCACCACTGTCGCCAACCCAGCGACAGAACCGTTCCGGCCATCAGATCCTTGATGCGCCCCGCCTCGACCCCTGTTCCGGAGACGGCAGATCGGCCAGCTCCTCCACCGCGGTATTCATCTGCGAACAATCGGCCCTCGGGCCCTAGGTAAGCGGTTCGCCACAACATCAAGGGCAACTCGTGCGTTCCCGAAGTGCTTTTGACCGTCCGATTGTGGGCCATGGAGTAAGATCTGAGCCCGTTCGAAATGCTCTCGCCGCAGCAGCTACAACCCCTGCTGCGTCCAGCGTCGACCATAGCGCCGTCCCAGGCTGTAGCTGATGTTGTCCGCCCAGAGTCGCGCCAGCCACTGCGAATGCCGGTATGCTCGGGAACGACGGCCCACCGGGGCCCGCCGCCCTCCGCGGAACGGCCCCGTCCTTGATGCCCACATGACACTCCGACAGAGACGTGAATTGTTTATTGCCACCGACACATTTCGCTCTTCATCTATGGCAGGAGTCGCCCAAAAATCCTCAATCAATTGAAAAA
This sequence comes from Acidihalobacter sp., assembly GCF_037381185.1. NCBI lineage: Bacteria > Pseudomonadati > Pseudomonadota > Gammaproteobacteria > Chromatiales > Ectothiorhodospiraceae > Acidihalobacter > Acidihalobacter sp. The sequence continues at coordinate 1,256 of NZ_JARRQY010000050.1, read as the reverse complement.
AGAAGATTTTCAATAACGGAAATGCATTGCCGACATTCTCCGCCGTGTCATTGGGGCACGCTATCCTGACGCGGCACGCAACGAACGCCTGAGCGTTCAACATTGTCTCCCGGAGTCTGCTCCATTGCGAAGCGACGATTTGAACCCTTCATTCGGACCCGGTCGCCTGTGGTATATCATGGGGCCATCCGGCGCAGGCAAGGACAGCCTGCTGCGCGGCGCAAGCGAGCGCCTGGCCGGGCGTGTCGAGGTTCGCTTTGCACGGCGCTACATCACCCGCCCCACCGAACTTGGCGGAGAGGACCATATCGCCCTTTCTTCGACGGAATTCGAAAACAAGGCCGCCGCGGGCGATTTCCTCTTCCACTGGCGCAGCCACGGCTATGCCTACGGCATCGGAACGGAAATCCAGGAGTGGCTGTGTGCAGGAGCGGACGTCTGCGTCAACGGTTCGCGGGGCTATCTGCCGACCGCAGAAACGCTGGTCCCGACACTGATCCCGGTGCTGGTGCGCGTCGACCCGCAGAAGCTGCGACAACGCCTGCGGCAGCGCGGGCGCGAATCTTCCCTCGAAATCGAAGCTCGCCTGCGCAGATCCGACGAACTGGAAACACCTACGAACGCCTTGGTGCTCGACAACGACGGATCGCTGGACGAAGCGATTACAGCGCTTTGCCGATACATTCTGGAAACACGCGGCGCAAGCGTGGCGGACGATGAGTGAAGCGCCTCGCGCGCAGCCGACGCTATTTCGGCTTGAAGACCAGCGCCACGCGCTGGCCCGCATAGCGCGCTATCGAGTATTCGACCGGATAGCCGTCCGCATCGACGTTCACACTCTGAGTCAGCAGCACCGGCAGCGTCGAGCTCTGGCGCAGATGGCGCGCTTCGGTTTCGGTCGGCAGGCATGTGGTAACACGGGTCGTCTGACGGAAGTAATCGCGGATACCCACGTTGTACAGCGCCTGCGTGATGGAGCCGCTCTCGCGATAGGCCTCGAGCAGTCCTTCGCAGCGCGCCTTGGGGAAATAGTGCGCGGTCACCGACAGCGGCCGGCCGTCGGCCTCGTGGACCGTCTCCACCAGCAGCAGAGGATCACCCGCGGCCACGCCCAATTCGCGCGCGACCTCGGCATCGGCCGGCATTTCCAGCGCGCGCAAGGCGCGCTGGCCCGGCTCATGGTCGGACATGATCATGATGTCGGAAAAGCGAGTCCGCCGCGTCACCGGGTAGTCGATCACTTCTTCCTGCACGAA
>NZ_JARRQY010000049.1:0-24931 GCF_037381185.1 Acidihalobacter sp. | reverse complement strand
CGCAACGACACTTCAAAGCGCGAGGGCAGACGGATGGAACTGAAGGTGCTCGGTCCGACCGAAGCGGAGGCGCCGCCGCAAAAGGGTTGCTCGGCAAGTGGCTGCGGCAGCAGCGATGATCAACTGGCGCATCTGCCCGATCATATCCGCGAGAAGGTCCACAACCATCCCTGCTATTCGGAACAGGCGCATCATTACTACGCCCGCATGCACGTCGCGGTCGCGCCGGCCTGCAACATCCAGTGCCACTACTGCAACCGCAAATACGACTGCAGCAACGAGTCGCGCCCAGGCGTGGTGTCCGAGCTGCTTACCCCCGAGCAGGCTGTAAAGAAGACGCTGGCGGTGGCGGCGAACATTCCGCAGATGACCGTGCTCGGCATCGCGGGCCCCGGCGATCCGCTGGCCAACCCCGAGCGGACCTTCGCCACCTTCCGCGCGCTCAGTGAGCAGGCGCCGGACATCAAGCTGTGCGTATCGACCAACGGCCTGGCGTTGCCCGAGAGCGTGGACGAGCTGGCGCGCCACAATATCGATCACGTCACCATCACCATCAACTGTGTCGATCCCGACGTAGGCGCCAAGATCTATCCCTGGATCTTCTGGCAGAACCGCCGCATCAAGGGTCGGGAGGCCGCCGCGATCCTGATCGAGCAGCAGCAGAAGGGGCTGGAGATGCTGGCCGAGCGGGGCATTCTGGTGAAGGTCAACTCGGTGATGATCCCCGGCGTCAACGACGAACACCTCGAGGAGGTGAGCCGGACGGTCAAGGCCAAGGGCGCTTTCCTGCACAACGTCATGCCGCTGATCAGCGAAGCCGAACACGGCACCTTCTACGGCCTGATGGGCCAGCGCGGACCGCGCCCCGACGAGCTGCAGGCGCTGCAGGACGCCTGCTCCGGCGACATGAACATGATGCGCCACTGCCGGCAGTGCCGCGCCGACGCGGTCGGTCTGCTGGGCGAGGACCGCGGCGAGGAGTTCACCCTGGACAAGATCGAGGCGATGGACATCGACTACGCCGCGGCCATGGAGCGCCGCGCCGAGGTGCATCGTTCCATCGAGGCCGAGCTGAACCAGCCGAAAGAATCTGCCGCGCCGTTGGTACAGCTGGGCCCGGCCGTCGCGAAGGCGGCTGAGATGGCGGTCGATGCGCGGCCCGTGCTTATGGCGGTGGCCAGTCAGGGCGGCGGCGTGATCAACCAGCATTTCGGCCATGCCCGCGAGTTTCTGGTGTACGAGGCCTCGCCTAGCGGCGTGCGCTTCATCGGCCACCGCAAGACCGACAACTACTGTGCCGGCGGCGATACCTGCGGCGACGGCGAGTCGGTGCTCGCCCGGACCATCGCCGCGCTGGAAGGCTGCGAGGCGGTGCTCTGTTCCAAGATCGGCTACGAGCCCTGGGATCGGCTGGAAGCTGCCGGCATCCAGCCCAACGGCGAGCACGCGATGGAGCCGATCGAGGACGCCGTGGCCGCAGTCTACCGCGAAATGTGGCGCAGCGGCGCGCTCGCGGCGCCGGACGAACAGCAGGTCGTGGCCTGAGGAGGGCAAGCGCATGGCTTTGAAGATTCTCGATTCCTGCGTCAACTGCTGGGCCTGCCAGCCGGTGTGTCCGAGCGAGGCGATCGCCGCCGCACCGCGGCACTTCGTCATCAACGACCGCAAGTGCACCGAGTGCGAAGGCAGCTACGCCGAGCCGCAGTGCGCGAGCATCTGCCCCATCGAAGGGGCGATCGTGAACGCCGCCGGCGAGGCGATGAATCCGCCTGGATCGCTCACCGGCATCCCGCCGGAGCTGATGCAGGCGGCCCAGGCCGAGATCCGGGCGCGCTGAACGCTATTCGAAACGTGTAGGCGAGGTGAACGATGAACATCGATGTCGGGTTGAACGCCGGTTTTCAGGGGCAGGGCGCGCAAGTCGAGCGGTGGCGGCGCGTATGGGCGCGCGCCGGCCGTGGCTGGCGTATGCGCTGCGCGGATCATCGCCGCTGCGCCGAAGCGCGGCTGCGGCTGGGGTTCGAGCGCGTGCCGCCGCGCGTGTGGGCGCGCCATGGCGCGCTGCTGTCGACGGCGCGGATTTCCGCACAGGGGAGGGACATCCTATGACGAACGTATTCGGCTCGACCGCCTGGGGACTGCGGGCCACCGGCATGCCGGCGCACGATCCGGCGGTTGCCGTGGTGGCGGTGGCCGAGGGTGCGGATTTCACGCTCTACGGCTGCTCGCGCCGCGGATTGGAGCTGATCGGCCGCGAGCGCGCGCCGGTCGGCGGCGACGCGTCCGACATCCTGGCGCGGCGGCTGGAGGATTGCGACCTGGTGCTGGGCGCCGAGACCGTTGCCGCGCTGCGCGGACGGCTTGAGCGGGCCGGCGTGGCGGTGCGTCCGCTGGGGGCCGGCGAGCGCCGAAGCGCGGTGCTTGCCGCCTGGCGCGTCTGGCGCGAAGAGGCGGCGATGCTGCCGGCCGTGCACGGTCGTGCGGTGCATGCCGCGGCGCCGGCACTGTTGGGAGCGTGAGGCCATGTCCGCCGGTGCGCTGGCCGAGAGCGGGGCAGACGCGGTCTGCAGGACGCGCTACGACTACTGGATGACGCACGCCTACCGGCGTCGCAACGACGACCTGCTGGCGAAGATGCTGGCCTCCTGGGAAGTCGGCATAGGTGCGCTGCCGGCGCGGCTGGGGCTTGCACGGGAGGCGTTCCACGCGCTGCTAGTAACGCATTTCCCGGGCGCCGAACCGAGTCGGATCATGGATTCCGATGCGGAAGCGGAACGCGAGCGCGAGCCGGAACGCGCCGATCTGGTCGCGCTGCTCGGCGCGCATCGCGCGGGGCTCGAGCCTTCCGAGCTTTGGCTGTCGGGGATCGTGGCTGCCGCCTGCATGGCCGGCGATCACCTGTGGCAGGACCTGGGGCTGTGGTCGAGGTCCGATCTCGGGCGCCTGATGAACGACAACTTTCCCGCCCTGGCGCAGCGCAACGTGCACGACATGAAGTGGAAGCGCTTTTTGTACAAGCAGCTTTGCCAGGCCGAGGGCGTGTATGTCTGCCGCGCGCCGTCCTGCGAGGTGTGCGTCGACTATGCCGAGTGCTTCGGACCCGAAGAATAGGGTGACCGTAGCCGCCGATGCGGATCTGCTCGATCGGGCCCGCGGTGCCTACCTCGGGCTGGCGGTGGGCGATGCCTTGGGCGCCACCGTCGAGTTCATGACCCCGCGCGAGATCCGCGCCACCTTCGGCGTGCACGCTCGCATGCGCGGCGGCGGCTGGCTGAAGCTGCGGCGCGGGCAGGTGACCGACGATACCACCATGAGTCTGGCTCTGGGCGAAGCGGTGATCGCCTGCGGCCGGGTGGATGCAGAGGCGGCGGCGCGGGCCTTCGACGCCTGGATGCGCGCCAAGCCGGTGGACATCGGCAACACCGTGCGCCGCGGCCTGCTGCACTTTCGTCGTACCGGCGAAACCGAGGCGCCGCCGAGCGAACATGATGCCGGCAACGGCGCCTGCATGCGCTGCCTGCCGGTGGCGCTGGCCACCCTGGGGCGGTCAGACGGCGAAGTCGGTGCCGCGGTGCGCGCGCAAGCGCATATTACGCACAACAATCCGCTGTCGGACGCGGCCTGCGAATGCGTCGTACGCATGGTGCAGTGCGCTTTGGGCAGCTCGCCGTGTATCGTCGTCGAACTGCACGGTCTGGCGCGAGAACTCGTCGACTGCCATCCGGAGTTCGAATTCCGCAGGCGCCAGCCGCGCGAAAATCCCAGCGCCTATATCGTCGAGACGATGCAGGCGGTGTTCCAGGCCTTGTTCGATACCGACGGCTTCGAGGCCTGTCTGGTCGATGTGGTCAACCGCGGCGGCGATGCCGACACCACCGGCGCCATCGCCGGCATGCTTGCCGGCGCGCGCGACGGCGCCAAGGCGATTCCCTATCGCTGGGTGCGTGCGCTGGACGGCGAGACGCGCGCGGCCTGCGAACGACAGGCGCGCGCGCTGATTGCCGTCAGCGGTGTTTGAGGCGCCGGCGCTTCAGGCGGGCGCCAGCGCGGTTTCCTCGATCGCGGCCAGCAGGTCGTCCGTATCCGCCTCGACGATCTCGATGCCTTGGCGGGCGCAGAAGCGTTCCTCCTTCGCCGTAGGCTCGGGGATCAAGGCCCAGCCGGCCGGTTCGCCGGCGTTGGCGTAGATCAGGTCGCTCAGCACCATGCGCTCGGTATCGCGCAGCATGCGCAGGCCGACGAACAGATAGCGCAGACCTTTGCGGCGGCGCTTCAGAAAAGCGGGCACGGCGAAGCCGCCCATCAGCTCGGTGATGTAGTCCACGTAATCGGCGTCCGAGGCGATGAAGCTCGGTTCCGGGGTCGGCGAGCCCATGGGTTTGAACAGCACGGGCAGAGCCGGGTCGGCCTCTTCGGTGGTGATTTCCGCGTAGGCGCTGCCGTCGTAGCGGTAGAGCTTGTAGCGGAAGTCGGTGCCGCCGATGCGTGCGATGCCGTGGATCAGCAGATGTGGGCGGTCGGCGTAGAGTTCCTGCAGTTGGGTGTCGCGGTTGATGTCGATGACGTAGGGGGCCTGCAGTTCGGCCAGCGCCGCGTGCAGCGCGCTGCGCGTCCAGCTGCGGTTGGCGTAGGTCTCGGTGAGGAAGCGGTTGACCGTGCTGCGTCCGCGCTTGAGTTCGACGTGCATGGCGGCGCGCGGGAATTCGTACATCAGCCGCGGCGCCATGGGCTGGCCGTTGTTGAGTGCCAGGATCAGCTCTTCGCTCTGGGCCGGAATTGCCTCGCCGCTGGCGGTGTCGGTTACGCCGCGCAATGCGCCCGCGCCGAGGTAGGGGGCGATGTCGCCGGCACGAATGCCGTCGATCAGGTCGTGCAGGAGTGAGTCGTGCATGCGTCCAATCCCGTATGTCTGGATGTCGGTTCCTGTGTTCAAGCAGAAATCGAGCCAGTTGTTAGGGTATTTAAAATCAATAAGTTAATTTGTTTTTGATGATTTTTTGTTGTGATTGGCACAAGCGTTTGGAGTTTTGCCTGCACTTGGTTTGATTCCAATCAAGGTAGGAGAGCGGATATTCACCGAGAATATCCAGCGACGATTATCCGGCCGCAACGATGGAGGCAGCGTCCCGTGGCGAAAAAATTTCCCTTGAATCCCAGTCACCCGGAGCGTATCTGCTGGGGCTGTGACAAGTACTGCCCGGCCGATGACCTCGCCTGCGGGAACGGCACGGACCGCGTGCAGCATCCGGCGGAGTTGTTCGGCGACGACTGGTACGAATGGGGCCTGGAGCCGCTGGAGCAGGCTCAGGGTCCCGCCAAATCCGAAGCAAAACACTGATGCCGGCAAGACCGGTGCGTGTGCCTCTGCGGGTACCCGCTTGCTTAGCCCTCGTCCGACCGGGTACTTTGTGTTCATCCCGGTAGTTCAATTCCTCTCAGTGTCCGTGGACACATGCGTCGCCATGTCTCGTGCACATCGAATTCCGATGGAGCGAATTCGACAGGCAGTGTAATAGCCCGTTAATCACAAGGTCACATGACGCCTTCAGTATCCCTTGATTTGGTTTTCAACACCCAGGGGAGCGTCCATGAAAATAAGAACCGGAGTGATTTTGGTGATCGGCAGTTTGGCCCTGGTCGACGTGAGCCAGGCGACGGCCGGGTCCTTCACGGTGGACAGCGGCGATACGCTGCACTCCGCACAAAAGCTGAAGGATGGCGATACGGGGACGGTGAAATCCGGCGGCACGCTCTCCGTTTCCGGAGACAAGGTTGCGGTCGATATCAAGGGTAGTTCGACGATCGATAACGCCGGAACGATCGAGCAGTCCGGCGACGGCCGCGCCATTCGGGCCAACTCGGGCGGACTGAATCTGACGGTCACCAATCAGGCGGGAGCAGTGATTCGGACGCACGATGCCGACGTCATCCAGATGCACAAGTCCAGCGACAGCGTTCTGTTCGACAACTACGGCACGCTCGATTCCCTGAACGTCTCGGACGGCGGCGCCCAGGCGATCGATTTCAATCATATCGGGACCGGCCTGAATATCCTGAACAACTATGCCAGCGGCGTGATCAAGGCCAGCGAGGCGGATGCCGTGCGTCCCGGCGTCAACGGTGTGATCAACAACGATGGCCTTATCAAGTCGGTGACCGCGACGGATTCGTCGAGCGACGGCGTCGACGCGCAGAGCAACAGCGGCGCGACCATCGTGAACGCTGCCAATGGCGGCGCCGGTGTGGCCGGTACGGGGACGATCGAAGGTGCGCGCCACGGCATCACCGGCGGCAATACCGACACCACGACCGCCGGCAGCTACACCATGAACGTGACCAACAATCTGGGCGGCACGATTCAGGGCGACAACGGGTCGGGGATCAACATCGACGGCTTCAACGGCAATGAGGTGGTGACCATCGTCAATCACGGCACGATCACCGGCAACGGCGTGACCCGCGACGGCGACGCGGTGGACGTCGACGGCCTGGTGAATCTCACCAATACCGGTACGATCAAGTCGCTGCACGCCTATAACGACACCAGCGAGGGCGTCACGGTCGGCGGTGGCACGATCGTCAATTCCGGCACCATCGAGGGCGTCAATTCCGCGACCAACGCCGACGGTAGCGTGAACACGGGTACCGGGCGCGGCATCACGCTGGCGGGGATCGACAAGAATCCGAATACGGACGCTCCCTACAATCCTCCCCAGGGCATCTATGCCGACACGACCGTCACCAACAGCGGCTTGATCAAGGGTGACAGCGACGCGGGTATCGCCGTGACCGGCGCGGCCAACGGCCACACCGTGACGATCGACAATCTGGCCGGCGGCCTCATCGAGGGTGGCGGCAGCGCGGCGACGGTCTATACCGGCGGCAACGCGGCCACCGTCAACGACTACGGCACGATCACCGCCAACGGCAGCGGCAAGGCGGTCGATCTGGGCAGCGGCGACAGCCGCCTGAACATTCTGGGCGGCTCGGCGCGGATCAACGGCGACATCAGCGGTGGTACCGGCAGCAGCAGCCTGAACATCGCCCCGGGCGCCGGCAAGACCTTCGTCTACGGCGGAAGGATCAGCAATTTCTCCGCCGCCAGCGTCGGCGCGGGTCGCGTCGTGCTGAACGGCGCCAACACCTACACCGGGGCCACTTCGGTCAACGGCGGAGTGCTGGAGGTGGGCGACGCCACGCATCAGGGCGCCGGCCTGGCGGGCGGCGTTACCGTGACCGGCGGCGGCGCCCTGCGCGGGCATGGGACGGTTGCCGGGCCGGTCGCGGTGAACGACGGCGTTATCCAGGGCGGAGGTGCGACCCAGCCGGGTAATCTGACCATCGACGGGGCATTGACGCAGGGCACGGACGGCATCGTTCAGGCGCTGCTTCAGGGCTCGGGTTCGTACAGCACGATCAGCGTCAATGGTGCGCTCGGCCTGGACGGCGTGCTCAACATCGCGCTGGTGAGCGGGTTCAACTTGAGCGCGGGTCAGATCTTCGACCTGCTGAACTTCAGTGCGAACAGCCTGACGGGCGGTTTCTCCAACGTGTATCTGGGCAGTCTCGGGACCAATGGGGCGTTCAGCCGGCAGGGCCGGTTCTCCATGACCGGCGGCGAACTGAATTACTTCCTGGGCGGACAGAATTTGAACCTGACCCTGTCGTACAACGATGCTCAGGGGGCGGTCGAACTGAGGGCCGTTCAGGCTTCCGGCAGTGGCGACGTGCCCGAGCCGAACGATCTGGGCATCATGATCCTGGGTCTGGCCATGCTGGGCTGGTTCGGCTGGCGCAGCCGGAAGAATCGAGGCGACGCCGATCATCGCTTCGCGTACGCCTGACTACAGACATAGACGCGGAGAGAGCAGGCCTCTCCGCGTCGGTGCTGGGGGACCGGTTCAGCCGATAGCCGCTCGATCAATAGACACCGCGAACGGCGTTGACGAGGGCCAGAATCCCGATGCCGGCAAAGATCGCGGAAAGAGCGGTGTTCACGATATCCGCGAACACGCCGTTGCCGGCTAGTCTTCTGATGGTCTTGCCGAAAATCGCATAGATGACGAAACACAGCAGCGCGATGATCGCGAATGCCGCGGTCATCGCGAGTACGAGGGTAGGGGAGTAGCTGCCTCGCGGAATCACCTGGGGGAACAAGGCCACGAAAAACATGATCGCCTTCGGGTTGAGAAAGGTGATCAGGAAGACGTCGAGAAAGTCCTTCGAATAGTTCCCGGACGGGGAGATGTTTGTGTTAGCCAGTTTGAAGGGATTGGATCTGTACAGGTTCAGGCCGAGGTAGATGAGATAGAGCCCCCCTGCGGCCATCATGAACCTGAATACGGCGTCGATGCTTTGGGCGATCGCGCTGATCAGCGCGATGGAGACCAGTACCTGCACGACCGAGGCGAGGACGTTGCCCATGGCGGCGGGAAGCGCGCTGACCACGCCGCGTTTCGCCCCTGCGGTCATGGCGAGCAGCATGATGGGGCCGGGGATGATCCCGCCTGCGAAAACCGCAAGACAGTATGTGAGCCACTGGTCGGCAGTCATGACGGCATCAGCCCAAACGCGCCCGAATCCATGGTTAAGTTCCACGGGTAGTGCAATATGAACTGCATGTTACCATTCATTGTGAATGGTTTTTGGGGTGACTAGAACCTATCGCCGACAGAGTCGACGATGCGGCTGCAGGCCTAGTAGGCTGTTGAAATTCTACTCATGCGGCGCGATAGCGCGTCAGAATCGGGCTCTTGTGCTCATTTACACTCTGTAAACTGCGCTTTTTGGCAGGCATGTCCTTATGCCTGCCCGCTACGCGGCTGCCGCGAAAATCCTTTCCAGAAGGATTTTTCGCCCGATTCTTCCTTCTTTCGCACTCGCCTGAGCGAATTTCAACAGCCTGCTAGCTGAATTTGCGTCGGGATCGTGGCGTCGAAGCGCGAATCCGGGCGGGCACACTGCCGCGTGTTTCTATGCGACAGTGCCGCCAAAAGAGGAGAAGTCGATTTCCTCAGCCGTCGCGGTGCCGTTCTTTCGGCCGGGATGGCCCAGCCGAAGTGCCGGGTAGACCGAGCCCTTGTCCATCAGAACCACGCGAGTCCCACCTCGGAGCTGAGGAGTAGCCACCGAATTTCTCGGCGCGCTCGCGGGGACGTTGAGGTTGTCGAACCCTATGGAAGGCATCTCCCAACACTTCGTCATCACTCCTCTGATAAATTGTTGCTACGTGCAATGAACGTTGAGACATCGGCGGCCGGTATTGGCCGACTGAAATAATACCCTTGACCATACTGGCATCCTCGCTGGCGTAGCCAATCCGCCTGGTCTTCGGTTTCTATTCCTTCAGCGAGAGAACGCATCCCAAGATTGTGCGCCAATTGCATCGTAGCAACGACAATCGCCGTACTGTTGCCGTCATGAGGGATGCCGTCGACGAACGACTTGTCGATTTTCAGCGTATCTATCGGGAGTTGTTTTAGGCGGCTCAAGGACGAGTAGCCTGTTCCGAAATCATCCAGCGATATCTTTAATCCGGCTTCGGCAAAGCGCTGCAACGCCGCTTCCATGTGCTGGGGATCGTGGCTTAAAGCGGTCTCGGTGATCTCCAGTTCAATGGCGCTATGGCTCACTCCCGCGTTTGCCAGGGTCGCCATGATGACCTCTGCCACATCTTCGTGCCAAAGCTGGCGGGCGGAGACGTTGATGGCCACGAGAAGCTCCAGCCCTTCTTCTGACCATACGTTGATTTGTCGGCACGCCTCTTCCAGGACCCATCGGCCTATGGGGACGATCAGCCCCATATCCTCGGCAATGGGCAGGAAATCGCCTGGAGGTATGACGTTCCCATCACCGTCTTGCCAACGGAGCAGGGCTTCAACACCTTTGCAGGCGCCCGTGGACAGCTCAATGATCGGTTGGTAGTGAAGGCGAAACTCGTTTCTCTCAAGCGCCGCATGCATGCGACTCACCATGGACACGCGAGCGTTCTGACGTTCGGTCAGTTCTTCGGAATAAAAGGCGTATCGTCCCTTTCCGAGTTCCTTTGCCCGGTACATCGCGATGTCGGCGTACCGGAGCAGGGCATCGGCATCAGGCGTGTCGTGCGGCCAGACGGCGATTCCGATGCTGGCGCCGCTATAGATTATTTGTCCCTCGATGACAAAAGGCTCTCTGAGACGCTCAATCAAACGCTGAGCCTGTCTTGCGGGGTTGAGAAGGCGGGTGACCTGAGAGGTGTCCGGATCGCCGGAAAGCGTGGATGTGTCGGTCATCAACACGATGAATTCGTCGCCGCCCTGACGGGCCACGACATCGCCGCTACGTACGCAGGAACCAATGCGCTCGCCGACTTGGCGTAGCATGTCGTCGCCGGCATGATGCCCCAGAGTGTCGTTTACCAGCTTGAAATCATCGAGGTCGACGAACAGTACCGCAAAAACGGCATTAGAGCGTTCGGCGTGGGTAATCGCCAGTTGCAGCAGATTTGTAAGATTGGCTCGGTTGGGCAAATCCGTAAGTGCATCGTGAAGGGCGCGGTATGCGAGTTCATCCTGTGCCTGTGCGTGACGCACCTGAAGTCTGATGGCTGCGATGCCATAGGCAAGGTTGTTGGCGATTTCCTTCAGAAGCGTTAATTCCTCCTGGTCGAATACGTTGGCATTCTTGCTGTAGAGATTAAGCGAACCGATGATGCTCCCCTCGTTGGTCAGTGGTAGAGAAATCAACGCGGCATAGTCGAGCGAAAAGGCCTGAAGTGACAGATCATCCGGACTGGGGTTCTGTTTCAGGTTCTGTATCAGGTGCGGTTGCTTGTCCCTCATCACACGGCAGGGCAGGCAATTGTTGCTGACGGTTATATTGGCAGCCCGTATCTGTGCGTCGAGCACGGGGTCGGCGTCAGCCCGGCTGATGATGGTGAGTGGTGCCGATTCCTCACCATCAAGCAACCCGACCCATGCGAATTGGTAGATCTGCTCGTCCGTCATGACGTCGCATACACCTTGCGTCAATTCGTTTTCAGTGGCGGCGCGGGTAAGAAGCACGTCCAGCCGATGCAGAGCATCGAGCGCACGACCGGTGCGTATCAGATCCGCCTCGTGTTTCTTCCGGTCGGTGATATCGGTCATCACGCCATGCAACGCAACGATATTTCCGGAAGAATCTTTCTCCCAACTTCCTCTATCCTCGATCCAAAGGGTGGATTTACCGTCGTGACGCCGCATGCGGTAGGTGAGTACGAAGTCCGCTTTACACCGTTTGGCTCTATCGAGTTCCGTGAACGTCTGTTCACGGTCCTCCGCCAAGAGCATCTTTTCCCATAGCTCAGAATCTTCGATGTACTCCGAAGCGCTGACGCCCAGGAGAGTCTCTACCGCCGGACTGACATAGATAGTTCTGAAGTTGCCAGGGTCCGCGACATAGAGAAGGCCCGGAACAGTATCGACAATTCCTTGAATACGGTTCTTGGCAGCCAGAAGCTCGGATTGTCGCGCTTCCAGTTGTTCGGCCATGGTCTTGAAGCTCGAGGCGAGTTCCGCGACTTCGTCGTTACCCGTCCAATTGAGTCGGTTCTTGAAATGTCCTTGGCCGATCCGCTTTGTTATATGGACAAACCGCCTGAGCGGTACAGTCAATCGGTAGCCGAAAAGGATCAGTACCCCTGCCAATAAGCTCATCGCGAAGATGATGATGACTACAGTCTGGAAGGCCAGTTGGCGTGCCGGAGCAAATACAGTCGCTTCCGACTGTTCGATCGCCAGGCCCCAGCCGCGAGTCAGTTGGTTGTCATTGGCCGCATCCTGAACATGCGTCGACAGCATGTAGTGCGCACCGTGCTGGACAAACTGAACGCCCACGTGTGTCCTGGAATTCAGGAGCGCTTTTTGGAAAGTCGTATGGTGCTCGATGTCCGTTGCTGAGTCAGGCATGCCTGAGGCGTAAGCCGACACCAATTGGCCTGTCTGATCAAACAGGTAGACGTGGCCGTTTTGGAAGCCGGCGCTTAAGATCTTGGATAATGCTGAACAACGATATTGAGCTAGGAGTACGCCCTTTACGGGGCCCTTCTGACCATTCGTTGTCGCCTCATGGATAGGGGCGGAAAATAACAGTGTGGTCGTTGAGTTACGGGGGGCGTAGAGTGCATTGGAAACATAGGTTTTGCCCTGCAGTGCTGTGCGGAAAGCGATTTTTGCCGCTGGGCTGTTTAATAACCATGCCGGCAACGGGTGGGAAACGGCGATGCTAAATAGGCTTTGGTGTTTTAGATCGAAAATTTCCAGCCCGGTCCACGGCCCAGTTATTTCCGTACGTTCCTGAAGCTCTCGTTTAAGTTTGGCCTTGTTTTCGGGTGTACGATAATGAGGATTTTCCACATAGGTCTTAAGAAATTCGTCAGCGGATATGACAAGTAGATCACGCTGTGCAGAAGACAGTGTGGTGTTGATATCTCTGAGAATGTGGTGAGCGGCCGTCAGCTGTGCATTGACCGCGCGGACCTGTAAGACGTCATGCACGCGACTGTATATCAGTGACCCTAGGACGGCAGCCGTGGCAAGGGCCGTCATGCCGACCGTTAAGCTGAATTTGGCATTCAGTCGCAATGCTTTCCCCTATTTCTGCCAACGTAAAAATTTTAACTTTAGGGACCTTATAGCCCAGTTCGCCACAATTTAGATCAAGAGTTCATGTCATTTGGTGTTGCTAAGCGGCAACTGGTTAAGTCCGGTGTAATAACCATATGGAGCCACGTAGGCGTCGATCTTCAGCTACCTTTACCCCATTTGTTCCTATATGCCTACTGACAGTTCCAGAAGCGTAAGAAAACCCACGGTAACCACGAAAATTAAGTGTTGTCGCTCAGAACCACGCCAGTTCCACCTCGTACAGCCCCCCGATCACCATGTACTCGTCCTCGCCCTGTAGTCGGCCGGGTAGCAGATCGCTGCCGAACACGATTTTAGCCAGCGGCACCTCGGCGCTGAGGATGTAGTCGCCGAATTCATCGGCGCGCTCGCGCGTGGCAGTGAAGGAATTGAGGTTGTTGAGCAGGAGTACAGCGCGGCGTTTGCCGCGGCGCTCGAGGATTTCGTGTTCCTCGACGCGGCTGACGCCGCGGTAGAGCCGCAGGTGGGTTTTGCCGGGGTGACGACAGGCCAGTTCGTATTGCGCGTAGGCGTAGAGCAGGTCGAGCTGCGCTTCGAGCGCGTTGGTGCCGTAGAGGCCGGCGGCGCGGGCGCGGGCATAGAAGTGGTAAGCGTCTTCCTCTTCACCGCGCAGCGCGGCGGCGTGATGGCGTGCAGTCAAGCCAAAACGGGATTCGACCCAGCCTTTGAGCGCGGCGGCTTCACGGCCGTCGGGGTCGAAGCTCCAGCCGCGTAGGGTGCGCAGGTAGGTGGCGTGCTTGCGCTTGCGCCCGGACAGTCCCGCATCCTCGGGATGTTCCAATGAAAAGCAGGCCGACATGTAGGCGGTGAACTGGCGCGCGCGTTCCTTGGTAGCATCGTGTTCGCGCAGGCGCCGGAACAGTTGCGCATGGAGTTCTTCCACGCCGTCCAGCGGTAGCGGGACGGGATGCCGTTGATATTCCAACCCGCCCAGCACGGCGGCCGGCAGGCTGCAGTGGTTGATCGGCAGGCGGGCCGCTTCGGGCAGCGTGATCTCAGGGGCCGGATTGTCGGTATCCGTACATGCCATGTGGGCTAGTGTCGCGTCAGCTACGTTTCTTTTGGGTTGGTTGTTTTTTAAATAAATCTATTAATATCAATTTGTTGTTTCTGATTTCTCGCGTTGGCACATCGCTTGCTCAGGGAAGGGGGCGTAAGCACTTTACGGTCAATTCCTCAAAGGAGACAAAGCGATGGCTATGCGTCAATGCGCTATCTACGGCAAGGGTGGTATCGGCAAGTCTACTACCACTCAGAATCTGGTGGCTGGTCTGGCGGAGATGGGCAAGAAGGTGATGATCGTCGGGTGCGATCCGAAAGCCGACTCCACCCGGCTCATCCTCCACTCCAAGGCCCAGAATACCATCATGGAGTTGGCGGCCGAGGCCGGCAGCGTGGAAGACCTCGAACTCGAGGACGTGCTCAAGGCCGGTTTCGCCGAGATCAAGTGCGTCGAGTCGGGAGGCCCCGAGCCGGGCGTCGGCTGCGCCGGGCGCGGCGTGATCACCTCCATCAACTTCCTGGAGGAAGAGGGCGCCTACGAGGAAGACCTCGACTTCGTGTTCTACGACGTGCTGGGCGACGTTGTGTGCGGCGGTTTCGCCATGCCGATCCGCGAGAACAAGGCTCAGGAGATCTATGTGGTGGTCTCCGGCGAGATGATGGCCATGTATGCGGCCAACAACATCTCCAAGGGCATCGTGAAGTACGCCAATTCGGGCGGCGTGCGTCTGGCCGGCCTGATCTGCAACTCGCGCAACACCGACCGCGAGGACGAGCTGATCGAGGCGCTGGCGGCCAAGCTGGGCACGCGGATGATCCACTTCATCCCGCGCGACAATGTCGTGCAGCGCGCCGAGATCCGCCGCATGACGGTGATCGAATACGACCCTGCGGCCAAGCAGGCCGACGAGTACCGAGCACTGGCCAAGAAAATTGTGGAGAACACCCAGTTCTGCATCCCCACGCCCTGCACCATGGACGAACTCGAAGATCTGCTGACCGAGTTCGGCATCATGGACGAGGAAGATCTGAGCATCGTCGGCAAGACCGCCGCCGAGGAAGCCACCACGGGGGCGACTGCCTAAGGCGGCGGCTACGGTTGCCGGCCCGTGTCCGGGCCGGCGCTTCTGATTCGCGCGTTCGTCCGCGGATGGGCGGCGGGCGCGGCGTATGGAGATTGCAACGATGACCGAGATGAACCGAGAAGAGACCGAGGCCCTCATCCAGGAGGTGCTCGAGGTCTATCCCGAGAAGGCCCGCAAGGACCGCACCAAGCATTTGGCGGTGAACGATCAGGAACTGGAGAAATCCAGCAAGTGCATCACCTCCAACCGCAAGTCGCAGCCGGGCACGATGACGATCCGCGGCTGCGCCTACGCCGGTTCCAAGGGTGTGGTGTGGGGTCCGGTAAAGGACATGATCCACATTTCCCACGGACCAGTGGGCTGCGGCCAGTATTCGCGTGCCGGGCGCCGCAACTACTACGTCGGCACCACGGGGGTGAACACCTTCGGCACCATGAACTTCACCTCCGATTTCCAGGAGAAAGATATCGTCTTCGGCGGCGACAAGAAGCTGGCCAAGATGATCGAGGAGATCGAGACGCTGTTCCCGCTGAGCAAGGGCATCTCGGTGCAGTCGGAATGTCCGATCGGTCTGATCGGCGACGATATCGAGGCGGTGTCCAAGAAGTCCTCCAAGGAAATCGAGAAGCCGGTGGTGCCGGTGCGCTGCGAAGGCTTCCGCGGCGTGTCGCAGTCGCTGGGCCACCACATCGCCAACGACTCGATCCGCGACTGGGTCCTGCACAACCGCGACGATGACGACAGCTTCGAGACCACGCCCTACGACGTGGCCATCATCGGCGACTACAACATCGGCGGCGACGCCTGGTCCTCGCGCACGTTGCTCGAAGAGATGGGCCTGCGCGTGGTGGCGCAGTGGTCCGGAGACGGCACGCTCTCCGAAATGGAGCTGACCCCCAAGGTCAAGCTCAACCTGCTGCACTGCTACCGCTCGATGAACTACATCTCGCGCCACATGGAAGAGAAGTACGGAATTCCGTGGGTGGAGTACAACTTCTTCGGTCCGACCAAGATCGCCGAGAGCCTGCGCCGCATCGCCGAGCACTTCGACGACACGATCAAGGAAGGCGCCGAGCGCGTGATCGAGCGCTACCGCGCCGAGTACGAGGCGGTGATCGCCAAGTACCGTCCGCGCCTGGAAGGCAAGCGCGTGATGCTCTACGTCGGCGGCCTGCGTCCGCGCCACGTCATCGGCGCCTACGAGGATCTGGGCATGGAAGTCGTGGGTACGGGCTACGAGTTCGGCCACAACGACGACTACGACCGCACCCTCAAGGAAATGGGCAACGCCACGCTGCTCTACGACGATGTGACCGGCTACGAGTTCGAGGAATTCGTGAAGAGGGTTAAACCCGACCTGATCGGCTCCGGCATCAAGGAGAAGTACATCTTCCAGAAGATGGGCATTCCCTTCCGCCAGATGCACTCCTGGGACTACTCCGGCCCGTACCACGGCTACGACGGCTTCGCCATTTTCGCCCGCGACATGGACATGACCCTCAACAATCCCTGCTGGGGAAAGATGAAGGCGCCGTGGACGGAGCAGGAGACGGATACCGAAGCGCTTGCGGCCAGCGCCTGAGCGGAGTCTGCGCCCGGGGTTCGCCCGGGCGCCCAATCCGCGGCAACGATCTTTCATTTTTGCCGTAGTCCACGCATGAGTGGCGCGGCGAGGAGACAACGATGAGTCAGAACGTCGACAACATCCAGCCTTCGTATCCGTTGTTCCGTAACGACGAATACAAGGAAAGCCTGGGCAACAAGCGCGCGAACTTCGAGGAAATGCATCCCGCCGAGAAGATCCAGGAGGTCTTCGAGTGGACCACGACCCCGGAGTATCAGGAGCTCAACTTCCAGCGCGAGGCCCTGACCGTGAATCCGGCCAAGGCCTGCCAGCCGCTGGGCGCGGTGCTCTGCGCCCTGGGCTATGAAAAGACCCTGCCTTACGTGCACGGGTCGCAGGGCTGCGTGGCCTATTTCCGTACCTACTTCAACCGCCACTTCAAGGAGCCGATAGCCTGCGTGTCCGATTCCATGACCGAGGACGCGGCGGTGTTCGGCGGCCAGAAGAACATGTTCGACGGTCTGGAGAACGCCAAGGCGCTGTATAAGCCCGACATGATCGCGGTCTCCACCACCTGCATGGCCGAGGTCATCGGCGACGACCTCAACGCCTTCATCGGCAATTCGCGGAAGGAAGGGCATATCCCGGACGACTACCCGGTGCCTTTCGCCCACACCCCGAGCTTCGTCGGTTCGCACACCACCGGCTGGGACAACATGCAGGAAGGCATCCTGCGTTACTTCACCCTCAACTACATGGAGGGTAAGGAAGTCGGTTCCAACGGCAAGATCAACATCATTCCGGGCTTCGAGACCTACCTTGGCAACTTCCGCGTGATCAAGCGCATGCTGGCCGAGATGGACGTGCCCTATACGCTGCTGTCCGACCCGGAGGAAGTGCTCGACACGCCTGCCGACGGTCAGTTCCGCATGTATGCCGGCGGTACCACTCAGGACGAGGTCAAGGATGCGCCCAACGCGCTCGACACCCTGCTGCTGCAGCCCTGGCAGTCAGACAAGGCCAAGAAGTTCGTGCAGAACACCTGGAACCATGATGTGCCCAAGTTGAATATTCCGATGGGCCTGGAGTGGACCGACGAGTTCCTGATGAAGGTCGCCGAAGTCACCGGCAAGCCGATTCCGGAGTCGCTGGCCAAGGAGCGCGGTCGGCTGGTCGACATGATGACCGACTCCCATGCCTGGCTGCATGGCAAGCGTTTCGCGCTGTGGGGCGATCCGGACTTCGTCATGGGCATGAGCAAGTTCCTCATGGAACTGGGCGCCGAACCGACGCATATCCTCTGCCACAATGCCAACAAGCGCTGGAAGAAAGCGATGGACAAGATGCTGTCCGAGTCGCCGTACGGGCAGGGCGCCACCGTGCACCAGGGCAAGGATCTGTGGCACCTGCGCTCGCTGGTGTTTACCGACAAGCCCGATTTCATGATCGGTAATTCCTACGGCAAGTTCATCCAGCGCGATACGCTGCACAAGGGCAAGGAGTACGAGGTGCCGCTGATCCGCATCGGCTTCCCGATCTTCGACCGCCATCACATGCACCGCGACACCACGCTGGGCTACGAGGGCGCGATGTACATGCTCAGGACCCTGGTCAACGCCGTGCTCGAACGGCTCGACGAGGAAACCCGCGGCATGGGCACCACGGACTACAACTACGACCTGATCCGCTGAGGCGGCAGTCCGGGCCGAGGCGCTTGCGCGCCTCGGCCTTCACGTCCCGCAATGAAGAGGATTGCCCATGCCCAACGTCATGATCAGACGCACTTCCGAAGGCGACCTGTCGTTCTACGTCGCCAAGAAGGACCTGGAGGAAACCATCGCCTCCCTGGAATTCGAGGGTCCCGGTGCCTGGGGCGGAGAGGTCGAACTGAAGGACGGTTCGCGCTACTACCTCGAGCCGATGTCCGCGCCGCCGGATCTGCCCATCACGCTGCGCGCCAAGCGCCTGTAACCCGGAGGGCGACGCCATGAACCAACCCGCGATGCTGACCCGCGAAGCCGCGCTGCGCATCGGCCTTGCCGCGCGCGAACTGCCCGAGCTGGGCGTGCAGGGCCTGCTCGAAGTCCTGCTCGAACAGTTCGGTGCGCCGTTGAGCGAAGACACGCTGAACGGACTCAAGGTCAAGGACCTCAAGACCTCTTCCGCGCTGGCCGCCACGCCGGTCGAGGCGCTCAAGCTCGTCGCCGCCTGCCTGCGCGGCGAGGGGGTGGAGGATCCCGCCCAGCCGCCGCTCGAAGCCTATGCCGAGGGCGACATGCCCGGCTCGGTGCGCGTCGCCTGCGCCTCCAACGGCGGCGACCGGGTGGACGGACATTTCGGCTCCTGTACCCGCTTCCTGGTGTATCAGGTGCTGCCCGGCGAACGGCGCCTGATCGACGTGCGCCGCACCGCCGTGCCCGACGGCGTCGAGGTCGACGACAAGAACGCCTACCGCGCCGAACTGATCGACGATTGCCATGTGCTCTACCTGGCCTCCATCGGCGGCCCGGCCGCGGCGAAGGTGATCAAAAACGGCATCTACCCGATTAAGCTGCGCGAACCGGGTTCCGCCGACGAAGTGCTGGGCGAACTGCAGCGCATCATGGCCGACGCCCCGCCGCCGTGGCTGGCCAAGGTCATGGGTGTGCCGCCCGAGCAGCGCGTGCGCTTCGAGGCCGAGGCGGAGGAGGCCTGAGATGATCGATCCGTCGCTGCCTTCCGACATCGCCAATCAACTCGACGGCCGCGTGCTCGACGAGGACACCGTGCTCGCCCTGCGCGCCGGCTATCCGGAGGTGCACTTCACGGCCTGCTCAGACGACGACGTGCTCGAACCGGTGAAACCGGTCGTCGAGCGGCCGGGTCTGCGCATCTATCTGGTCGACGGCAGCGAGCATTGCCTGAGTCTGACCAGCGATCCTCGAGGTGCGACCGGGCTGCTGCTCGCGGAAGTGGAGCCGGACGCGTGGGGCGAGGAGTGAAAGACTGCCGGATAGCGTATGGGCGGCGCGCCGGACGCTGAGGCGGACTGCAAGGCCTGTCGGCACTCGGTTCTGCGCCAGGCGGAGCGCTGTCGTCCGGACGATGCCTGCGTCGCCGTGCACAGCGGCCGGCGCATCGACCGCTTCTTCCGCCGCAATCCGGAGTTCGCGCCCGACTACGTGGCCGATCCGTTCTGGGAGACGCGCGCCATCGTCGTGCGCTACCTGCCGCATGACGACGTCGAGGCGTTGATCGGCGATCCCGACGAGGCCGTGCGCCGTGCGGTGGCCACGCGCCTGGCCCCGAATCGGCTGTACAAACTGATGCGTGATCCCGACCGCGAGGTACGCATCACCGTCGCCGCGCGCCTGCCCGAAGCCGAACTGCCGGCGCTGCTGGACGACTCGGACTATCTGGTGCGCGCCTGGCTGGCCCGGCGCCTGCCTCCGGCTCAATTGCAGGCGCTCGTCTACGATCGCGACCGTCAGGTACGCAGTCTGGTCGCGCAGCGCCTGCCCGAAGCCCTGTTGCTGCAACTGGCCGACGATCCGGCTGCCGAGGTACGTGCGGCTGTGGCGGCGCGCCTGCCTGCTGAAGCGGCGGCGCGGATGCTGGCGGATGACGACTGGACCGTACGGCTGGCCGCCGTACCGCGGGTGCGCCGCCAAGCCTTGCGCCGCTTGCTGGACGATCCGGTGGAGGAAGTGCGCGAGGCGGCGGGGGAGCGGTTCGGGCGTCTGGCGAGCGTGGGCTAGATGCTGATTTGCCGGCGGGCATTCGCTTGGACTGGAAACCAGGGTCCGTTCGCACCGTGCGAACGGACCCTAGAGTCCCTTATGGGGAACCCGATGTCAGGATGATGCCGTCTGCGCCTCATTTGCTAACCGGCGGTCTTTCGGAATCGAGCCGGTGTTGTCCCGGTAGCTTTCCTGAATTGCCGTGTGAAGTGGCTTTGATCGGCGTAGCCGAACCGCGAGGCGAGTTCGGAGATGGGAATATCCGTCTCCGTCAATAGGCGTCGAGCGGTGTCCATCCGCTGGGAGGCTACATAAGCCATTGGCGTCGTTCCCAGGGCGTCCTTGAACAAGCGAACGAGTTGCGCTTGGCTTATGTGGGCGGCGTCGGCCAACTCAGGCAAACCATACCCTCCGGAGGCACGCTCGTGAATGAATGCCAATGCGCGTTGGAGCCGCCGGTCGGTCCGTTTGGCGCGTCGTTCCTGGCTGTCCAAACCGAAGCGATCCGCCAGAACCGCCAATAGCGCTAAAACACGGCCTTCGAGATAAAGCGATGTGAAGGGGCTGGCGGGCGTATCGGGCGATTCGCATGTCTGCAGGAGTCCCTGTGCTTCAACCCATACCCGTTTGTCTTCCATGCACGTCGGAGCCTGCCAGCGTGAGGGTAGCCCTGCCCCCGTAGCTTCTTCGGGGTCGACGAATAATGCGGCGTACCGCATGGAGCCATGCCCCCGTGACCAGCCTGTCACTTCGGTGCCTGCCGGTCGGAAAGAGACCATTCCTCGGCGCGTGTTCACTGTAGTCGTCGCCCCGTTGACTCGCCGTTCGTATAGCAGTCCGTCCGTCAGTTCCATGAACAGCGTGTGTTGCGTCGATTGGTAATGAAGTGTCGCTTTCTCCGAGCCGATTTGTCGGGAAACGATCTCCAGGGACGTTTTGCCGAGCGAGCAGGAATGCCTGTCGAGCAATGGGGCCTCGTAGTCGCGCATGGCCTCGTGTCCTCCTGATGCAAACGGATCCGTCACATGCCGGGAATTCCCGATATGCCGCCATGTCATGGCCCGAAAGCAATTCCAGTGAAACTCGTTGATATGCGCAATTTAGAATAAAAAACGAGCATTTGGTTCAAAACGGGACCGGCGTGTCATCCCTATGCTCGAGCCTGTACGACTCGTTGACAGTCATTAACCGCACAAAACCGTTTTCCGGACACGGCTGCCGCATCCGGACATATGGTTTGGGAGTGTTGAAAATGTTGCCGACAAACGAGAAATTCATGCTCGACGCTGCTGAAGAATCCCTGTTGCCGACCGAGGCAGACGTGCATTTCTATAAGCGGCATGGCTACTTCGTCTCAGAAAAAATATTTTCCGATCAAGAGATAGACGCGCTCCTCGAAGAGGCGGGTCGGTATTATGGTGGGCACCGGGATCGCCGCATTCCGTTCATTCCGAAAGGTGCAACGTATTGGCGGGAAGGCGATGCAACCGATCTTCGGCAAAACAACTACATCACTTACGAATCCCTGAGCATGAGGGCGATTTTGCTGAAACCGCTCGTTGGCGCAATCGCAGCAAAATTGGCCGAAACTTCGGAATCCCGCCTCTTTATCGACGTACTGCGGTATAAGGCACCCGGGCGAGACAGGAATACGACGATTGGATGGCACATTGATCGCCACTACTGGCAAATGTTCACATCCGATGCCATGTTGGCGGGATTCATTCCGCTGCACGATTGTTACGAAGAGCATGGGACTATCGTGATGGTCGACGATAGCAACCAGTGGCATGAAACCTCGACGCCGGACGAGAGTACGGCCTTGCACTTCGCCCAGCGCGGTCTGAACGACCTGGAGCAGCGGCTGGCGATTGAAGCGAAGGCCAACAATGCGGACATCAAGACCGTCCCGATTCGATTGAACAAAGGACAGGTGTGTTTTCACAACAGCCTGACTTACCACGGCAGTTTTCCGAATGTTTCGGAACGTCCGCGGCAGACCATCTCTTTGCATTTCCAGGACAAGGAGAACCGATACCGGCGTTATCCGCTGCCGTCAGGTAACTTGGCGGCACATCATACGGAACAACTGTGCGCACGGCTCGACAACGACGATCCGGACTACACGGATCCGGAGTATTTTCCGGTTTTATGGGCCGGATGATCGGGTGCGGACGCTGTGCAAAATACTATTTCGATCGCTGAGAAACGAACCGCATTGACGGGGTATCTCATGCTGATCAGCTTGTTCGGCATGATGGCGGTCGATATCTTTCTGCCGGCCCTGCCGACCATGGCGCAAGCGCTGCACGTTTCGGATGCGGCCATTCAGGCGATCTTCCCGGCGTACTTCGCGGGGGTCGCGTGCGCGCAACTGTTTTGCGGGCCACTGTCGGATCACTACGGCCGCAAGCCCATCTTGCTTGTGGCGCTTGCCTTGGGCGTATTGGGATCGTTGATTTGCGGCATGACCGACACCTATCACGCGGTCGTGCTCGGGCGCTTCGTGCAAGGCTTGGGTGCCGGGGTGGTCATCGTGCTTTGGCGCGCCATCGCGTTCGACGTTCTGGACAAAGATGCCGCCTATCGCATGATCGCGACAATCACGCCAGTGATCGTGATCTCGCCAGCCATCATGCCGATCATTGGCGGTGGCATTCTGGCCTATCTCGGCTGGCGTAACATCTTTATCGCCATAGGTGTGGTATCGGCGTGCGCATTCCTGGTCACGGCAGCGGTGTTGCCCGAAACCTGCCGACCGACACCTGAGATCGGGGTGGTCAGCCGCATTTTGAGGTCCTACAAGACTTTTTTCGGTTCGCCGTTTTTTCTCTTCAGCGCATGGACACTGTCTACCGTCTATGCCGCCTACTTTCTGTACATCGCGCAATCTCCATTGGTGTTCGACCGCATGGGTTATACGCCAACGCTAATTTCCGTCCTCTACGTGCCTGTCGCGGCCTCCTTCGCTTTGGGTAGCACGGCGGGGAAAAAGCTGCGAACCCGTTTCTCGACGGAACGTCTCCTTGGGCTAGGCCTGTCAATGTTCGTGATAGGGGCTGCGGGTGTCGTCATTTTCTGTCGGGTTCCAGGGCTGCATCTCACGCCCATCTTTTTGGGGGCATTCTGTGTTCTGGTCATGGGGAACGGGGTGACGCTGACGGTCGGTGTAGCACGGCTCATTGCGGGATTCCCCGGCAGAGAAGGTGCGTCATCGGCAACGCTTGGCTTGATACAAAGTCTGGCGACGATTCTCATGACGAGCGGCATGGCGCTTGGCAACGCGCATCTGAGTCTTTCGGACAGCCTGGCCACCCTCTTTGGCGTCTGCATCATGAGTGTGCTGCTGGTTTTCGTGCCGTTTATGAACCGGCCCGCCGCGTAACTGTCGCATCGCTTTTTCTGATTTATAGGGTGGCTTTCATAGACGAGGTACAGAAATGAATGATGAAGAGGAACCTGTTTGGTTCGTCACGGGGTGTTCGACGGGATTCGGACGTGAAATCGTGCGGCATGTGCTCGATCGGGGCTATAGGGCCGTGGCAACGTCTCGTAATCTCAAGGACATAGAAAATTTGGGTAACGACGCGGCCGAGCGCATTTGTAGATTGAAGCTCGATGTGACATGGCCGGATGAGATCGCCGCCGCCGTAGCGGTGGCTGAGGAACACTTTGGGCGCATCGATGTGCTGGTCAATAATGCCGGCGTCGGCTATTTCGGCGCTATCGAAGAGAGCGATCAAAACGATGTGCGGCGTATGTTCGAAGTCAATTTTTGGGGGCTGGCCAATATGACGCGTGCGGTGCTGTCCGGAATGCGCAGGAGACGCGCCGGGCATATCGTCAATCTGTCTTCGATCGGCGGTGTGCGCGGCGGCCCGGCCGTTGGCTATTACAACGCCACGAAGTTTGCGGTGGAGGGGTTTTCGGAAGCGCTGGCAGCCGAGGTCATGCCGCTTGGTCTGAAAGTAACGCTGGTCGAACCTAGCGGGTTCCGCACCGATTGGGCGGGGCGTTCCGCGCGCGAGGCAGATACATGGATCGACGATTATGCCCCGACCGCCGGCGCTCGCCGGCTTCAGTTGCGCAGCGGCAGCGGTAAGCAACCAGGCGATCCGGCACGTGCCGCCTCGGCGATTCTTGCCGCAGTCGAAGCGCCTGAGCCGCCGTTGCACTTGCTGTTGGGAAATTTCGCCTTGGAGGCTGGGCGACACAAGGTCGATGCATTAGCGCGGGATTTCGAAGCGTGGGCTGCTGTCAGCGAGGGGGTGGATTTTCCGGTGAGATGAGCAACGGTGCTTGCCAGCATTGTTTCCTCAGAACCTCGAAGAGGTGTGTTATTCGTTGAAACTCATAGTTTGAGATACATGACGTGGTTGATCATAAAGCAGTATTTGGGTAGCGTTTGCGAACAAGTGTCAGGCACGTTGGATGAGTGGATGCGGCACGCGAATGGTTCGGACGCTTGGTGAGCGTTGGCCAGTTGCAATCAATCGCTGCTATGGGATTCGGCAGGGATATCCCTGGTTCGCTAAGTCCCGCCATGCTCATTTCAGATAAGCATTGCTCGTACTCAATAAGGCAAAAGGCAAGACCTGGCTCCAGAGCCGCTCATTCTCATCCATCCGGTCATGGCTGCTTAAGCGCTTAAATCAGGCCTCAGCGATCTGTAGCGCTGCTTTCCGCCGATGCCCGTCGTCCGTCGGCATCGGCAGGTTGTTTCACTCCGCTCTATAAACAATATTTAACTTGTGGTATTCATGGCTCTTGCAGGTGCGTCGCCTGCAGGCGGCGACCGACGACGACAGCTACGTCGGCGCCTGCTCGGACATCGACACCGAAACCCTCGGCCGCTACGCCGCCGAACTGAACCGGCCACGCAAGGAGCCCGCA
>NZ_JARRQY010000048.1:0-26509 GCF_037381185.1 Acidihalobacter sp. | reverse complement strand
GGCAACATCATGAGTCAGTTGGGCAAGGCCGAGGGGGCGAAATACTGGACCACCGTCGGCAACCTGGTCGCCGGTGCCAGCGCATTCCTCGGCGAGGTGGGCAAGATGGGCGGGGCGATTTTGGAGAAGACGGATTGGGGTGTGTCAGCCTCCAGGATGGCTGAACGATTGTCATTCGGCGCGTTTGGTAATGCGGCGGATTTGCTATCCGGCGCCGGCAAGCTGCTGGGAGTGGTTGGGGGTGTTTTGGCGGGGTTGCTACAAATGTGGGAAGGTTATGAGTCATTAAACGACGGAGACGTGGTTTTTGGATGGGGAAGCATATTTCTCGGTTTTTCTTTGGGTATGCTTTCCATCATTCTTTCCTTCACAACTTTGATTTCCGGTGGTCTGGCACTGGTAATCTTCGGTAAGCACGCATTGGGCGGGGAGAAATTCCCCAACCTCCATGCACAGACGCTGGCCTACGATGCGTTGTTAAAGGAGGAATGAAGTATGTACAGCGGCTGGACCAGCAAATGGCCGATCAACCGTCCACTTGTGCAGGCGGAGACGGATGCAGCATTACCTCGTCAGCAGCAGGACAGAACAAAACCGAATAACCATGCGACTCTGGTCGCATTTAACTCGACCTACGCAGAGTTTGTGGGGCGCAGGTTTCTGTTGAGAGGGGGGGCGAGCACGCTTGCCTTTTCGTTGGCAACCGTCGCCTCAATATGCCTTCCCCTTGTCTTTGCGTTCGCGTTGGATCTGAACAAAGCAAACATAATAGGGATTTCCATGCTCTCCCTGTTCGTTGTTGGGTGGATTTTATTCTTTATAACTAAAATCCTCAGCAAGGATTTCTTTACCCACACCTACTATCCCATCCGCTTCAACCGCAAGACCCGGCAGGTTGGTGAAGCCACCGGGGCGCTACGCATCGTGCTGTGGCCATTCGCCGCGTTGCAAGCTTTGACCCGCTGGCTGGTGATGAAAACCTCCAAGCCGCCCGTCTGGCCGGCTGAGATCGAGGCCGCCTGTCGTATCGAACCCGACGATCCGCATCGATTGCCCGAGCCGGAATACACCGGGCAATTCGGCGTCGAGCGGGAAATGGCCAAACAGCGCACTGCACGATGATGCGATTGCGCCAAGCGCGCTTGCTCGAAGTAGCGCTCATGAAGGAGAAGACGGCCAACTTCGTGCATTGGGCTGACATGCGTAGCTAGGGTCCTGCAATCGAGCATTGTTGTCAGATTTCGGTAAGCCAGAACCGTAGTTCGCTAGTGCTTGATTTCAAGACCTGTTCCCGGAAGGCGCTCTGCGCGGTCATATGGAAATGGAAGGTGCCTTGGCGATTACGGATGCCGGTCTTCCGGACGACGATGAGTTCCTGGCTTATGTGTGCAAGCTCATCGCGGTTGGCGGATAGTCGGCGCCTGGCGGCGTTCCCTCCGTCGAATGGGCATCGCTTGAATACAGGGTTGAGAAACCTGAGCGGCATGCGCTTCGTGCCCATGCGAAACGCAGGAGATTCGTATGTACAAGCTCTACAGCAATCGGTATTCGGGACATTCCTACAAAGTGGCGTTGCTGCTTGAACTGTCGGCGGCTCCCTACCATCTCGTCGAGGTCGATCTTTCGATACCCGGGCCGGAGCGCAGCGCCGATTTCCGTGCGGTCAGCCCATTTCTAGAAGTGCCGGTACTGGTCGACGGTGACGTGTATCTATGCCAGTCGAACAACATCCTTCAATACCTCGCCGCGAAACTCGCGCCGTTCTCGAAAACGGCTGCAGACGAGGCGCTGCGCGTAGGGGAGTGGTTCTTCTGGGAGAGCAACAGAATCGGCTTTTCCATAGCCAATCTGCGCCTCTATAAACGGTTCCTCGAAGACTTTCCTCCCGATCTGGAACGTTTCCTTCACAGCCGCGCCGTGGATGACTTGGCCGTTCTCGACAAGGCGCTTTCGTCCAGCGAGTTCCTCGTTGGCGACCGTCTCACGATTGCCGACCTTTCCTGTAGCGGCTACCTCTTCTGGCTCCACGAAGCGGGATTGGATGTCGATCAATGGCCCGGCGTCCGGGCATGGCTTGGACGCATAGCCGACCAACCTCGCTGGAAGTCTCCAGAAGAGTTATTTGCATCAGCTGCGACCCTCTGACGTGGCTGAAGTTGCCACTTGAAGATCGATAGTCGTTCGGGGCATCTACCACAGGGGCTGTAACCGAATTGTTGCGCCTGTCGGCTTTGCGACAAAGTAGTGCTGGAGGTTTGCAGTCGCCATGGCGGCCCTTGGGTATCCAAGTGGAAGTGTATTTATCACTTTGAAAAATAAAAACTATTTGTTCTATTTTCGTTTCGAAATTGACTAAAGAGATCTAAGAACGGCGGGCTCTAGCGGCATGGCACACCGGTTGCAATCTTTCATTGCAACGACCTTCCCAAGGAGCCCGCCATGAAGCCTGAAGATATCCAGGCCCTGCTCGACGAACCGGCCTGCTCGCACAACAAGAAGTCGAAGTCCGGTTGCACCAAGCCGAAGCCGGGGGCCACGGCGGGCGGCTGCGCCTTCGACGGGGCGCAGATCGCGCTGCTGCCGATCGCCGACGTCGCGCACATCGTGCACGGACCGATCGCCTGCGCCGGCAGCTCCTGGGACAACCGCGGCACGCGTTCCTCGGGGCCGACGCTGTATCGCCTGGGCATGACCACGGATCTCACCGAGCAGGACGTGATCATGGGCCGCGGCGAGAAGCGGCTGTTCCACTCGATCAAGCAGGCCATCGACGATTACGCGCCGGCGGCGGTGTTCGTCTACAACACCTGCGTGCCGGCGGTGACCGGCGACGACGTGGGCGCGGTGTGCAAGGCGGCGCAGGAGCGCTGGGGCGTGCCGGTGGTGCCGGTGGACGCGGCCGGCTTCTACGGCACCAAGAACATGGGCAACCGGCTGGCCGGCGAGGCGATGTTCAAGTATGTGATCGGCACGCGCGAGCCGGGGCCGGTGCCCGAGTCGCTGCAGCGGCCGGGCGTGCGCGTGCACGACGTCAACCTGATCGGCGAATACAACATCGCCGGCGAGTTCTGGCACGTGGCGCCGCTGTTCGACGAGCTGGGCCTGCGCATCCTGGGTTCGCTGTCCGGCGACGCGCGCTTTCGCGACATCCAGACCATGCACCGCGCCGAGGCGACCATGGTGGTGTGCTCCAAGGCGCTGCTCAACGTCGCGCGCAAGCTGGAGGAGAACCATCGGGTGCCCTGGTTCGAGGGCAGTTTCTACGGTGTGGCCGACACCTCGCAGGCGCTGCGCGACTTCGCACGCCTGCTGAACGATCCGGATCTCACCGTGCGTACCGAGGCGCTGATCGCGCGCGAGGAGGCGCGCGCCGCCGCGCTGCTCGAACCCTGGCGCGAGCGCCTGCGCGGCAAGCGCGTGCTGCTCTACACCGGCGGCGTGAAGTCCTGGTCGGTGGTCTCGGCGCTGCAGGATCTGGGGCTGGACGTGGTGGCTACCGGCACCAAGAAGTCCACCGAGGAGGACAAGGCGCGCATCCGCGAGATCATGGGCGAGAAGACCAAGATGATCGACGACGGCAGCCCGACCAACCTGCTCAACGTCGTGCGCGAGTACCGTGCGGACATCCTCATCGCCGGCGGACGCAATATGTACACCGCGCTCAAGGCACGCATCCCGTTCCTCGACATCAACCAGGAACGCGAGTTCGCCTACGCCGGCTACGACGGCATGGCCGAGTTGGCGCGCCAGCTCGCGCTGACGCTGGAGTCGCCGATGTGGGAATCGGTGCGCAAGCCCGCGCCCTGGCACGTCATGTCCGCGGTGGAGGTGGTCAATGGCTGAGATCATCAAGCGCCGCAAGGCGATGGCGGTCGCGCCGCTCAAGTCCAGCCAGCCGGTGGGGGCGACCCTGGCCTTTCTCGGCGTGGACCGCTCCATGCCGCTGATGCACGGCTCGCAGGGCTGCACGGCCTTCGCCAAGGTGTTCTTCGTGCGCCACTTCCGAGAGCCGATCCCGCTGCAGACCACGGCGATGGATCAGGTCAGTACGGTGCTTGGCGCCGAGGAGAACATCGTCGAGGCGCTGAAAACCATCGCCGGGAAGAACAAGCCCGCGCTGATCGGGCTGTGCACCACCGGCCTGTCCGAGACGCAGGGTGCGGACGTCAAGCGCATGGTCAAGGTATTCCGCGAGCGCTATCCGGAACATGCCGATACGGCGGTGGTCGCCGTGCCGACGCCGGATTTCACCGGCTGCCTGGAGACGGGCTATGCGGCGGCCGTGCATGCCATGATCGAGCAGCTCGTGCCGTCTGCGCCGGGTATCGCGCCGCATTGCAGCGACGGGCCGGCGCAGGTCAACGTGCTGGCCGGTTCGCTGCTGACGCCGGGCGACGTTGAGGCGCTGAAGGAGCTGATCGAGTCCTTCGGGCTGCGTCCGGTGGTCGTGCCGGATTTGTCCGGTTCGCTGGATGGCCATCTGGCGCCGGACGAGTTCAGTCCGCTGACCACCGGCGGTCTCGTGGTGGATGAGTTCCGCAACCTGCATTGCGCCGCGGCCACGCTGGTGCTCGGCGGCTCGCTGCGCAAGGCCGCCGATCTGCTGCACGAGCGCACCGGCGTGCCCGATTACCGCTTCGCCAGCCTGATGGGTCTGGAAGCGACGGACGAACTGGTCGACGTGCTGGCGCGGATTTCGGGACGGCCGGTGCCGGAGAAACTCGAGCGCCAGCGCTGCCAACTGCAGGACGCCATGCTCGACACGCACTTCATGCTCGGCATGCGGCGCGTGGCGATCGCCGCCGACCCGGATTATCTGCTGGCCTTCACGCAGCTGCTGCGCGGCATGGGAGCCGAGGTGGTGGCCGCCGTCGCCCCGGTGCGCACGCCGGAACTGGTGGAAGCCGCCGCACCGGCGCAGGTCGTGATCGGCGATCTGGAGGATTTGGAGAACGCGGCACGCGACAGGGGCGCCGAGCTGCTGATTGGCAACTCGCATCTAGGCGAATCGGCGCGGCGCCTGAGGCTGCCGCTGCTGCGTGCCGGGTTTCCGCAGTACGACTACCTGGGCGGCTTCCAGCGCTGCTGGATAGGCTACCGCGGTACGTGCCAGACGTTGTTCGAGCTGGCCAACATCATGCTCGCCGAACACGCGCATCACGAGATCGAACCCTACCGTTCCATTTACGCCCGTGTGGGCGACGAGGTCATGGGGCATGGCGATGCAACGCCGTCTGCGACTCGTACGACCTGTCATTGAGGAGCATCGCATGCCGCACTACCGCGTCGCTTTCGCCACGGCTGACATGGGGTCCGTGGACCAGCACTTCGGCTCGGCACGCGCTTTCGCCATCTACGACGTCAGCGAAGAGCACAGCGCGCTGGCCGAGGCGGTCGAGTTCGGGCGTCTGGTGCAGGACGGCAACGAGGACAAGCTCGACGACAAGCTGCGCGCGCTGGACGGCTGCGATGCCGTGTACTGCCTGGCGGTCGGCGGCTCCGCGATGCGCCGCTTGGTGGGCGTCGGCGTGAGTGCGGTGAAAGTGGACAAGGGTACGTCGATCGGCGCGCAGCTCGCCCTGATCCGCGAGGCGCTGCGCCGCGGCGAGCTGCCGTGGCCGGTGCGCACGACCCCTCGGCTCAGCGCCGATCCAGACCGTTTCGACCGTATGGAGGTCGAAGGCTGGGAGGAGTGAGTTTCCGTCTCAGCGGTCGGTCGCGACTGTTGAGGCATCAAGCAACTTCAGGAGTCTATGAAATGAGCGAGACAGCCGTTGCCGAGCAGGTCGAAACCGAAGTCCTGCAGACCGACTTCATCAAGGAAATGGTACGCCAGCTGCGCGCGCTGGACAGCTACGGCAGCTACGACGACTGGCCGGCCGAGCGTCTGCTGGCGCCGTTGGTGCTCACCCCCGAGCGCAAGCGTGAGATTCCGGTGGTCGGTGATCCCGACGAGGTCACGTTGTCGCGCGTGAGCGCCTTCTACAACGCGGTGGCGGTGCAGATCGAAAAGGAGTGCGGGCTGATGGCGGTGCCCATGGTGCACCTCTCGCACGAGGGCTTCGGCCGCGCCCTGATCACTGTCGGCAAACTGGTGGTACTGGATCGCCCGCTGCGCGACGTGCACCGCTTCGGTTTCCCGACGCTGAGCAAGCTCAAGGACGAGGGCGACAAGTATCTGTCCGTGGCGCTTGAGATCGTCGGAAAATACCCGGAAGTGGCCGGTCTCTGAGGGGGGGCGAGATGGACGAGGAAGCGCTCAGGAAACTGGAAAAGGAGGTGAAGAAGCGCAAGCGCATAGCCTCCGAATGGGCCTCGCAGCTACACGATCTGGTCGAAGACCGCTTGCCTGCGGCCTACGCCGAACTGCCGGGGATGTCGCAATCTACCTTCGACGCCTGCCGCGAGTGGGAGCAGGCGGTCGCGCGGCTGGAGACGGCACGCGCTGCCGGGGAGACGGTGTCGTGAGTGCGGTTGTCGGCTTGACCCGGGGCGGTGCGGAGTGGACGCCGCAGTTCATCGTCAGTCTCGATCAGAGTCTGTGTATCGGCTGCGGGCGCTGCTTCAAGGTCTGTCCGCGCGACGTGTTCACGCTTTCCGAGCGCGAGTGGGACGACGACGATGATGACTACGATGACGACGATCAGGCCATGGTGATGGCCATCGCCAACGAACTCGACTGCATCGGTTGCGGTGCGTGCTCGCGGGTCTGCCCCAAGGGTTGCCACAGCCATGCCGAGCTGGAAGCCTGAGCCTCGGGCGTGAGCGCTACGCTCCAGCCCTGTCTGCTGGCGTATCACAAGCATGCGACAAGCGCACTGGTGCGCTTTCTGCGCTTGCCGTGGGGCGTGACCCTGTTCGACGCATTGCCGGATGGAGCGCGTCTGCTCGACGGCGAGCCGCAGGTGGCGCCGCATTCTGCCGCCTGGGCGCGCGAGCTGGCGCGTTGGCTGGGGCTGCCGGGTGGGGTGGTGAGCGGGGAAGGGGAGTTCCGCCGTCGCCTGTTGCTGCCTGATGGCGGTGAACGCCCCGTTGTGCTGCTGCAGCTTGCCGGCATCGATCCGCCCTTTGCGGCCGCGGAGCGGTGTCGGGGGGCGTTCATCACTTTGCTGGAGGCGCGCGACCTGGCGGCGGTTGAACTCGAACTGCTGCGCGCGAGCTACGAACACCTGTTGGGCGGTTGAGTTGGGGGATTGTCGTAAAGCCGACAATCCCCGCTTGGTCCGACATTGCGGGTTTCTTTTCGGATTTTTTATATCTATTTGAATATGTTGTCGTTTTTTGAAGTTAGCCATGCGGCATCCGTCTTGCAATACCTGACTTGCAATCAACACCCAGCGGAGTACGTTCCATGGCTTACAAAATCATCGACTCGCAATGCACCGTGTGCGGCATGTGCGAGCCCGTTTGCCCCAACGAAGCGATCTACGAAAAGCGCGGCATGTTCCATATCAATCCGGACCTGTGCACCGAATGTGACGGTATCTTCGATACGCCGCAATGCGCAGACGTGTGTCCGGTATCCGGTACCTGCGTGCCGGCGTGATGCCCGCAGCCGCCCCCGCACAGGAGGGCGGCTGAACGCTTCCGTCTAACTCATAGTCTGCAGCGCTTAGGCGCGCCCCTCTTGCGGTCGCCTGCGCGTGCAGTATCATATGTCACTCGTTATATACAGAGAAATATAATGAAAAAGATATATCGCATCGCCTTTCTATTCGTGCTGGCGCTGTTTCCGGGCTTCGCCTTGGCCCAGGAAGTGATGGTTGCCGCCGGCGCTGGCTACCGCGCTCCGCTGCTGAAGATCTACAAGGACTTCACGGCGCAGACCGGCATAGCGGTCCAGCCGGTGTTCAGCAATATGCGCGGCGTGCTCTCGCAGTTGCAGCGCAGCGGACAGATCGATCTCGCGATCGGCCAGGATGCCTTTTTGAAAACCTCTACGGTGCTCGGATCACTGAGGACCATAGGTCAGGGGACCTTGGTGTTGGCCTATGCCAAGGATGTGCGTCCAGGACCGTTGGCACGGTTGACGGAGGGGGATATCACCCGCATCGGGCTACCTAACCAGGGGGCGGTTTATGGGCGTATGGCGCAAGTGGCGCTGCGCAGCGCGAAACTCTACGCCAGAGTCGAGTCGAAGCTGATACGCGGTGCGACGGTGCCCCAGATAGGCACCTATCTGGCAACCGGCGAGATCGACGCCGGGTTCATCAACCTGAGCGATGCGCGCTCCCTGGGCAAGCGCATCGGCACCTATCGCAGGGTCGATCGTTCACTGTATCCCCCGATTCGCATCGTGGTCGGCGCGGCCAGAGGACATGAAGGGCGTCCGCAGGTACAAGCCTTTCTGAAATATCTGCAAGGCGATGCGGCGCGCGCCGTTCTGGTGCGCTACGGCCTGCGCTGACAAGGAAGGACATGGACCCGCTGACGTTGTCGACGGCTGTCGCGCTGGTGGTCGCACCGCTGTTCTTGCTGTTGGGCGTGCCCCTGGGTTATCTACTGAGCCGTCCGCGG
The DNA here is from genome assembly GCF_037381185.1 of Acidihalobacter sp. Classification (NCBI taxonomy): domain Bacteria; kingdom Pseudomonadati; phylum Pseudomonadota; class Gammaproteobacteria; order Chromatiales; family Ectothiorhodospiraceae; genus Acidihalobacter; species Acidihalobacter sp. The sequence continues at coordinate 17,992 of NZ_JARRQY010000048.1, read as the reverse complement.
CTGCCCTTGCGAGGGTTATGGGAAGCGCTCGTGAGCCTGCCACTGGTGTTCCCGCCCATCGTGCTCGGGTTCCTGCTGCTGCTCGTGCTGGGGCGCGATTCGCTGCTCGGTACCTGGCTTGCGAAGCTTGGGGGCTTCAGTTTCGTGTTCAGTTTCGCTGGCGTGGCGCTGGCCTCGCTGCTGGCCGGTCTGCCGCTGATCGTCAAACCCGTGCAAGCCGCGCTGGAGAGCAGTCAGCAGGAACTCATCGAAGCCTCGTACACGCTTGGAAAGTCGCCGCTGGCGACCTTTTTCCGCGTGGTTCTGCCAGGCATCCGGGCCAGCGTGCTGGCCGGCCTGGGTCTGGCCGTGGCGCGCTCGCTGGGTGAGGTCGGCATCACTCTGATGCTCGGCGGCGATATCACGAACCGCACGGAGACACTGTCGCTGGCGGTCTACAACGCCGTGCTCAACGGTGATTTCGGCCGCGCGGAGCGACTATCCCTGGTACTAGGAGCGGCTTCGCTGCTGTTGTTCATCGCCCTGCGCGGGGGGCGAATCCTACGCTAAGGGCTAATCAATCAGGAGGCTATCTTGCATGATGCATTTCCCCGACGCGCTGCTCGACGCATGGCTGGACGAGGATTCTCCCTACGGCGATCTGACCACGGAGTGCTTGAGGCTCGGCGATCAGCCGGCTCGCCTGGAGGCCCATGTGCGGGGCGCGACGGTGTGCGCCTGTACCGAGGAAGCGGGGCGATTGGTCGAGCGCTGCGACGGACGGGTGGCCTTGTGTGCGGTGAGCGGCACCGCGCTGGATGACGGCAAGATTCTGTTGCGCGCAGAGGGGCCGGCGCGAGGTTTGTTCCGGGCCTGGAAGCCCGTGCAAAACCTGCTCGAATATGCCTGTGGCATTGCCTCGCATACACGGACCGTGCTGAATGTCGCCAGGGCTGCGCGTCCGCGCGTGCAACTGCTGGCTACGCGCAAGAGCCCTCCGGGCATGAAGAAGATCGTGGTCAAGGCCATAACCGCTGGTGGTGCGCAGATGCATCGCCTGGGTACCTCGGAAACATTCCTCGCTTTTCCTCAACACATGGCCTTCTGTGGCGGTGCGGAGGGTCTGAGCGGTTTGTTGCCAGGCCTGCGCGACTCGCTGGTGGAGAAGTCGCTGGCTGCCGAGGTGGGAGATCTGGGACAGGCGCTACTGGTGGCGAAGGCGGGTGCGAACCTGTTGCAGTTCGACAAGCAGCCGGCTGCTGTGCTCGCACGTTGGGTTGCGCAACTGCGCGGGGAATATCCGCATCTGCGCCTACTGGCTGCGGGTGGCATCCGTTTGGACAACGTCGCTGAGTATGCGGCTACGGGAGTTGACGGTCTCGTACTCAGTTCGCTTTATCAGGCGCCGCCGGCCGACATCGGCATCCGCCTGTGTCCTGCCGATGACTGATCTGGATGACTTGAGCTATGCCTTTACCCTGCGTCGGTCCGGGTTTTCCCTGGATGTCGCACAGCACCTGAAGGCGGGGTGCGTGACGGCTCTGGTGGGGCCGTCCGGCGGCGGTAAGAGCACGGTGCTTCGCGTACTCGCGGGCTTGGAAACTGCCGAGCATGGCTGGATACGCCAGGGCCGCCGCGCATGGCTGGATCTGGAGCGCCGTGTGGTACTGCCGCCGCAGCGGCGCGGCGTCGGCATGGTGTTCCAGAGTTATGCGCTGTTTCCGCATCTGAGTGCGTTGGACAACGCCGCCTACGCCCTTCCCAGGCAGCGCCGAGATGCCGCCCAGGAATGGTTGCGGCGCCTGCAGGTCGACGACGTTGCGCGCTGTTACCCGCATCAGCTTTCGGGCGGCCAGCGCCAGCGGGTTGCGCTGGCTCGGGCGTTGGCGTCCGATCCCAACGTGTTGCTGCTCGACGAGCCGTTTTCCGCGGTGGATACCAGCTTGCGTCGGCATCTGCGCGAGCTGCTGCACGAGTCGCTGGCGGGCTGGCGGCGTCCCGTGCTGCTGGTGACGCACGATCTGGAAGACGTTCGCGAGTTGGCACAGCGGGTTGGCGTCCTGGTCGGCGGGAGGTTACATGTGGATGGCGAAACCGATGCCGTACTGGAGGCACCGCACACCGTGCAGGCAGCGCGCGCACTGGGCTGGACTAATCTGCTGGAGGTCGAAGCCAGTGATGGATGTCTCGTACGCGGTCACTGGGGAGAGCTGCGTATGGAGAGGCCGGTGCCGGAAGCCGTCAGCCATATCGGGATACGTCCGGAACATGTGAGTCTGATGAGAAGTTGCGCTAGCTTGCCGGCGCGGGTGCGTCGCATCCGTAACCTGGGGGCGGCATGGGCGCTGGAATGCGTGCTAGACGGTGGCGCGGTGTTCGAAGCGCAGCGCCCGGTCGGCGAGCGCGTACCGGAGGTGGGCGATACCTGTCGGCTTTGTCTACCCGCTTCTCGCCTGATCGGGCTGACGACGGCCGGACCGAAGGCTGGTTGACATACTTGCGAATGTCTCAATAGAATTGCGCCCCTGCCGATGAGCGGGGACGTCGAACGGCGCATCTCGATTCCCGATGCAGGTTTGGATGGCTGATCTACTCTTGACGAACAAAGTTGGTATCAGCATAATTCTGCAGCTTCAGCGCCCGTAGCTCAGCTGGATAGAGTACCTGGCTACGAACCAGGTGGTCGGAGGTTCGAATCCTTCCGGGCGCGCCATTTTTGATTTATAAATCATGCGGCTACGGCTTTTGCCTAGCCGCATTTTTTATGCCTCTGTACTATTGACGGCCATCTGTACTATTCACGGCGTGTTTCACACTCCCTTCGAAGGCTTTACGCGTTCGGCTTTGCGCCGGTAGATGCGTTTTGTCGTGCTGTCGGATGCATGGGCGAGAAGGGCGCGCGCATGTTCCAGGCTTTCGGCATCTTATCCCGCCTTGGCGCGGAGGTCATGTTCGGTGAACCGTTCGGTTACCTCGGTTTCATTCAGTACGCGGACCATGAAGCGTTGCCACATACTGTCCCAACCGTTGGCCGTACCGGTGTCTTCGTCTATGTAGCCCTGGCCTTTGGCATTGCAGAACAGGAAGGGGCCGATGTTCACGGAACGGTTCGTTTTCGCAGCTTTGACGGCGTTGCGAAGGTCGTCGTTCCACTCTATGACGATGCGCTTCCCGGACGAGCCTGCCGTTTTGTGAGGGGTTACGTGTATGCCGTCTTCGTGAATGTCCGACATGGCGAGACGGAGAAGGTCGCTGCGGCGTAGTCCGGTCAGCGGCTTGAGGCGGATGTAGGCCTGTATCATCTGGACATTGATCAACTAGTCGATCAGTTAGCTGTTTTCAGCAACAAGCCGCTGGTCAGTCTGGATGAGTACGATGACACTCGAATGAATGAAGTAGATTGATAAGCATTTGATCTATATAAATAAATAAACACATAAGAACATTTAATAAGCATATTGCGTTTTTCTTATTAACTGAGTAGTCTACTCGGGTAAAGCATGCAACCTGCTGCTTATGACTCTAGAGGAGACACCAATGAAACAGACCATGTTCCAGGAAAAATACCCGATTTACACGCTCGAAGTGGGTAAAGATGAATGCCGCTTCGCGTCGGTCGATGAAATCGTCGACTACCTCAAGGAGAAGATCGGGGAACATCCTGCGGCCCGCTTTATTGCCGAGTTCGACCACTATGCCCACACCCAGTCACTGCCCAAGGGCGAGGTTGCCGAAGGTATTCGGGCAGCGAAAAACGTGGTGTTCTGTTTCGGCATCCAGCTGCCGAACCCGCAGGTCATGGCTGTCCGCCCGCGCTCTATTGGGGTGGTGGAGCTGGCGGAACACTTTGTGCTGACCTTCTTGGAGGCACCGGTGAAAGCGGCGAACGACTCCATGGAAGCCTGGGCGCGCGGCGTAGTCGCGGACTGACAGACTGATCAGAAGGGTTGCCGGCATGTGCAAACATGCCGGCGTCAGGGGCATGATGACTATGGAACAGCACAACAACCGTCTACAGCATTTCTCCATCGCCTGGTTCGCTGTGGTCATGGGTTTGGCAGGGGTGGCCATCGCCTGGCTGCGCGCTACCGACGTGCTAGGCATGCCATGGATCGTCGGCGCTGGCTTGCGTTGCACAACGGTAGCCGCCTTCACTGTCATCGCCGCGCTGTACCTCGCCAAGCTGCTGCGCTACCGCGCTGAGGTCATGTCAGAGCTAGGCCACCCGGTGCGGCTGAATTTCTTTCCAACCATTTCGATCGGATTGATTCTTCTGAGTATCGCCTTTATGCATCAACTGCCGAACGTGGCCTCGGTGCTTTGGCTGATCGGAGCGAGTATCCATTTGCTGTCCACGCTGTACGTGATGTCGGTGTGGATTCACCATACGCACTTCACTATTCAGCACATGAATCCGGCCTGGTTCATACCGGTGGTGGGCAATATCCTCATTCCGGTATCCGGCATGCAGTTCGCCCATCCCGAGGTGTCGTGGTTTTTCTTCAGTATCGGCCTGATGTTCTGGCTGATCCTGGCGACCATCGTGTTCTACCGTGTGATCTTTCATGGTTCGCTGCCGGCGCGCATGGTGCCCACTTTGTTTATCCTGATCGCACCACCGGCCGTGGGCTTCATTGCCTATGTGGCGCTGACCGGCGAGGTGGACCGCTTTGCCCGCGTGCTGTATTACACGGGGCTGTTTCTTACCCTCTTGCTGCTGACTCAAGTCCGTCAGTTCGCCCGATTGCCGTTTTTCCTGTCCTGGTGGGCGTATTCCTTCCCGCTGGCTGCCATGACCATTGCCACTATGCTGTTCTATGCGCGCAGTGGCTATGCATTCCTTGGCGGCCTGTCCTATGTGTTGCTGACCTTGCTGAGTGCAGTGCTAGTCATGCTGGTCGTGCGCACCGCATTGGGGGTGTGGCGGCGCGAGATCTGTGTGGTGGAGGATTGAGTAGAAATGAACCTGATTGAACTGAAGGGACACCGTCGATACTGCTGTGAGTCATCACCCGTCGCGGTTGTAGGTCGGGTGGAACCCGACGCTTAGAAATGAGTCGCAAAGAGACTTGCGGTGATGCAATACGGATTCGAATGAGATTTCAGTTCCAGGCACAGACTCGCGATTTCACCCGAGCGTTGTGTCAAGCGGCATCATCAGAACAAAACCGGCCATCAAACCGATACTGGCCGGCGTTTGATGTCAGTTGCGGTGGGTTTGGGGGATGACCTCGTGAGAGACGACAAAGATCATGGAGCCGGCTGCCAGGCCGAGCCCAATGGGGTAGGCGAGCGCCATGCCGCTGGCCAGTTGGATGCCGAGCAGCGCATCTAGCGGCTCCATCAAACCGCTGACGACACCGATGGCCGTGGTGAGCGGTAGACCCATGCTCATATCGCCATGGGAGAAGGACACACCGATGACCATGCCCTCGGGCAGGTTGTGCAGCGCAATGGTGAACACGAGTAGCCATACCCGGCTCACCCGCCTACAGCCTGCACCGCGGGGACTAAGATGGGGGTATTCGTGCGGTATGAAGTCGTCGAGACCGAGCATCAACAGCACGCGAAGCTGCGCGTCTGGACATAAGGCTTAGGTATCAGGGCCTACAGTTTATCGGTAGTGTCCAATTTTTTGCGCACTTTTGATTTGGCAGTACTCAGGCGGTGGTTGATTCCAGGGTGGTTTCGAACAGCGGCTGCATGTTCAGATAGCGCCGTGTTCCCCATTTCGTTCCTGCGATGTGCCGCAATCGGGCTGCGCACAGCATCAAGGCCGACTGACCGTCCGGGAACGCGCCGACCACTCGGGTTCGGCGTCGGATCTGGCGGATGATCCGTTCCATCGGGTTGTTGGTCCGGATGCGCACCCAGTGGTTAGCGGGGAAGCGGTAGTAGGTCAGCGTTTGCTCGATCGCTTCGTCGACCAGGTCAGCCGCTTTGCTCATGCGCATCTGCTTGAGTTGAGCAACGATGTCGGCGGCCTTGATCTGCGCCGAGGCCAGGCTTTCCTGCGCATGGGTGGCCTTGAGCATGCGCGCCACTTCCTTGACCTTGGCGTTGGGCACGTGGCTGAACACGTTGCGATAGAAGTGCACGGTGCACCGCTGCCATTGAGCCTCGGGGTAGTCGTCGTGCAGCGACTTGGTCAGACCCAGACAAGCGTCCGAGATCACGCCGCCAAGGCCGCGCTCCTTGAGGTGTTTGAGAAAGCCGCCCCAGCCGCTTTTGTCCTCCTTGTGGCACTCGGCCACGCCGAGGATGCGTCGGTAGCCGTCGGCGCCGACGCCGAACGCCACCAGCACCGAGACATTGCGCACCTCTCCGGCCCAGCTGCGCTTGAGTACCAGGCCGTCGAGGTAAACGTACGGATACTCACCCTCGATCGGTCGCTTGCGCCACGCCTCGATGTGCTTGTACACCTTCTGGTTGAGCTTGGAGACGGTGCCGGAGGAGACGCGCGTACCCCACAACGCCTCGGTGATGTCCTCGAGCCGGCGTACCGACACCCCGGCCAGATACATTTCGATCATCGACTCCTCGATCGAACTCTCGCGCCGGCGGTAGCGCTCGATGATCGCCGTCTCGAACGCCTGCTTGCGCAGCTTGGGCATCTTCAGGGTCACCTCGCCGGCCTTGGTGTGCAGCTTGCGAGCATAGCTGCCCGCCCGGTAATCGGTACGCTCCAGGCTGCGCTCGTAGCGCTGCGCCCCGCACAGCGCGTTCGCCTCGGCATCGAGCAGGCCATTGAGTGTCTCCTCGACCGTTCCTCGGACCCGCTCGCCTAGGGGGTCGCTGATCCGCTTCTCGTCGATCTGCACGACTTTGCCCAGGCCCTTCTTGCTATCCTCTGTCGGGTGGTGGTCTCCTCTGTGGGCTGTTGAATCTCGACAATCCAACTTCACCGCATGAGCCACCGCCTCCTCAAAATGTGCGCAAAATACGATACGTCATCAGTTCATCTGGGAACATGCGCGAAGGTCAGGCATATACACCCATGAAATCCGAGATGATGGGCTGGAGAGATGAATCAGCCGCTCGAGTTTTCGCTTGGCCTTAATAACAACCAATTACAAATAAAGTCGAACGGAGGCTTTCATCTTTCCATATTATTCAAAACTGCTATACCTAGACGACAATTTCAGTGAGCAGGGCTTGCTGATGGGCGGATGTCACATGCGTTTTTTGTAGTCACTGGATTATCCGACCATTGGCGCGATGACACCGGTCGAAAGCGCTAACGTAGCTATCGCCCCGAACGCAGCGATCACCAATGCTCCGGCAAATGCGACGCCACGCCCAACGTACTCGGTCCAGCGCTGGCCCTGTCCCGTTGTGCTGATCAGCCGATTGATACCGAATGCGCCGATGCTGACCGACGCCACGGTGATGGCAACGCCTATACTCATGGCCACGGCCGCGACCACCCCGATCAGGAAGATGCCATTCGCGAGCGTGAACAGCAGGACCAGGATCGCGCCCGAGCAGGGGCGCAGGCCGGCAAACCCTCCGGTAGTTATGATCTCTGCCAGGTGCGTCCATCCGCCGATGTGCCTGCCTGCCTGGGTAGAGTCGTGTTCATGCTCGTGGTCCGGGTCGTGATGCACATGCGCGTCCTGGCGATTTGCAACGCAGCCGCAACTCAGGAGCGCGTTCGGCCTGAGGGCATTCCATGCCATCCAGAGCCCGAGCACGGCGATCGCACCGTAACTTGCCAGTTCGATCGTGGCGGCGTGGTTGAGGATAGCTTTGCCAGTGGTGCCGAACAGGGCAGCCAGCACGCCGACTAGGGCGATGGCTGTGAGCGCCTGGGTGGCGGCGGCCATGCTGCTCATGCCAAGGGCATGAACGAAGCGCGTGCGGCGGCTAAGCAGGTAGCTGGTGACGACGACCTTGCCGTGACCGGGGCCGACGGCGTGTAGAACGCCGTATAGAAACGAGGCCAGGATGATGGTGAGCGCTGCTCCCGAGGAGTGTCCGTCGCGGACGCTTTCCAGCTCGGTTCGCAGGCGTGCGTTGAGGTTGCTCTGCAGGCGGATCGCCGCGCCGAGGAGTGTGCTCAATGGCTCCGGCAGGACGATGCGGGATTCGACGGGTACCGGTGTGGCTACGCTGGCACCGTCCGGTGGCGCGTCCGGCTTGCCGAAGTAGTCGACGGCATGCGCCGGATTCGTCAACAGTGCCAGTGGCAACAGCAAGGCAAAGGCCCAGGCCTGGAAGTTTTGCAGGGTCATGAGCAGCTGATCCTCACGGTGTAGGGGAAGGCCGCGCCGAAGTACAGTGGGTGGGTGTGGTCCTTGGCAGTCAGCGCGCGGCAGCCGCTGATGCCGGACAGGCTGACGGCCGCGTTGACCGGCATTGTGGGACCGACGTCGACGTAGTAACTGTCATCCCAGATACCGACTGTGATCGATTGTGCGTGCGGGTCCAGCGGAGTGGCGAGCGGCGTGACGAAATCGTATTCGAGCGCATCGTCGACCACCTTGGCAGTGAAGGAGCGTGCCTTGCCGATGTTGGCCTTGTGAGTGCCGGACCAGACGTGAGTGAAGTAAGCGTAATGAGCGAGATTGGCGAAGGCATTATCGCGCAGTGCTACGGTCTCTTGCGGAGTTAACGGTTCGCCTCGTCGATAATTCTTGACTAGATCGTGCAGCACCATCGAAGAAAAATTGGTATCGAAGATCCACCGCTGGTGCAGAGCGGTAAGGCGCCCCGCGTTGAAGATGAACTCGAGGCGATAGTTCACCCAAACATGCGGATGCGCGCTGGCGACCGGCGACATAGCGTAAGCAATGCCAGTGAGGGTCATGGCCAGCAGAGAGTAAAACCGGGGTTTGGATCGCGTTGTCAAAGCGGTGATCTTGAACGATGGTTATCGCCGATTGTGAACGCTATCCACGGCCGATGTGAAGGGCAAAGCAGCAGTTGCCGATGCGCACCGCATCAAGGCTGTTGATTGTCGTAGGTGATTTGGTCAGATATCACTCAAGCGCTGGAATCCCGATGCGCGCACTGGGCGCAGGTGCCCAGCAGTTCGACCACCGCTCGGTCGGTCTTGAAGCCTAGCGCCGCCTCGGCGCTGCGCAGGGATTCGACCACGTCGCGGCGTTCCATCTCGCGTACGTCGCCGCATTCGGAGCAAACCAGGAACTGGCTTTCGTGTGGGTGATTCGGGTGTTCGCAACCCAGGTACGCATGCATGCTTTCCAGCTTGTGGATCAGACCCTGCTGCATGAGGAAATCCAGGGCGCGGTACACCATGGGCGGAGCGGGCTTGAACCCCGATTTGCGCAATTGATCGAGAATTACGTAGGCGGTCAGTGGTCGGTCGGAGGCGAGCAGTAGTTCCAGTACGGCCCGACGCTGAGGGGTCAGGCGTACGCTGCGTTCGGCGCAGATCCGCTCGGCCTGCGCCAGAATGCGAGCGCAGGATGCGTCACACTTCGTACCCTGGTCGCCATCGGGGATCGGATCGTGTGGTTCTGTCATCTTGATTGTCCCAGTTATGCCTTTCTTCAGATTGGGTTTTTCGAGAACACAAGAATTGCACGGATGAATCGATACCTTTGAACTTGTTGAAAGTTATTCTATAACATACCATTCTTCGCGGCAGCCGTAATGCCCAACAACCAACAACGGAGGGAAACACCCCATGATCATCGGTCGTCGATTGACCTTTATGTTGTCCACAGTATTGCTGGCTTTGTGTTCTAGCGCGGCTAGCGCCGCACCGATTGCGGTCGTCGCGGCCGAGAGTACCTACGGTGTGATCGCCGAGGCTATCGGCGGATCCCAAGTGCATGTCGACAGCATCATCAAGAACCCCAACGTCGACCCGCACATGTTCGAGGCCGATCCCGCCGTGGCCCGCAGGGTCGCGCAGGCGCAGGTCGTGGTCATGAACGGCATAGGCTATGACGACTGGATGGACAAACTGCTGGCCGCCAATCCCAACCAAACGCGTCAGGTCGTGGTCGCCGCGAAGCTCGATCCGTTTCTCGTGATGTCCAACCAGAACCCGCATATCTTCTACGATCCACGCGTCGGTCTGCTGACCGCAAGTCACTTGGCCGAACTGTTCGCCAAACTCGATCCCAGTCATGCAGCCGAGTTTCAGGCCAACCTGAAACACTTCGCCGATTCCTTGCTGCAGGTCTATGCCGCTGCGCAGCAGGTGATGATGGCGCACCCCGGCCTGAACGTGACGGCCACTGAGCCGGTGGCCGGCTACATGATCCGTGAACTCGGCTATCGCAGCCTCAACGAGCATTTTCAATTCTCGGTGATGAATGGCTCCGAACCTTCGCCTCAGGAAGTGGTGCGGTATGAAAACAGCCTGCGCCAGCATAAGGTTTCGCTGCTGTTCTACAATCAGCAGGTTACTGATTCATTGACCGAACGGTTGCGTAAAATCGCCAACGAAAGTGGTGTTCCCGTGGTCGGCGTGGACGAATTCGTACCGCCCAACACGAGTTATCCGCAGTGGCTGATGGAAACGCTGAAGGCCGTCGGCAAGGCATTGTAATCCAGTCGCCCCGGGAGCGTATTCTTGAACAACGAGGGGTTTGCGGTCGAAGCTGACGATCTGAGTTGTACGCTGAACGGGCATCAGGTCTTCGGGCATCTGCAATTGCAGATGCCCGAAGGTGCTCTGGTCGGTGTCTTTGGTCCTAATGGCGCCGGCAAGACAACCTTGTTTCGCGCCTTGCTAGGGCTGGTGCCGGCACGCTTCGCCCAGTTGCGGCTGCTGGGCACGGAGCTGCGCACGGCGCGGCGACAGATCGGCTACGTCAGTCAGCGCGAATCGGCCGAGACGGAAGGCCGCCTCAGTGCGGCAACCTACGTCGCGGCGGCCTGGCGGGGCGAGCGCTGGGGCTGGTCCGGCTCGCGCGCGGCACGGCGTCAGGCTGTGCACGATGCCCTAGCGCAGGTCGGTGCCGTGCAACTGGCCGGGCTGTCCCTGGGCAAGATGTCCGGCGGACAGCGCCAGCGGGTGCGGATCGCCCAGGTGCTGGTCAATCCGCCGCGGATGCTGTTGCTGGACGAACCTCTCAATAATCTCGATCCGCAGTCGCAGCAGTCGCTGTTGCAGCTGGCTCACCGATTCTGCCGGGAGCAGGGCATGACGGTGCTGATCAACGCCCACGACATCAATCCCCTGCTGCCCTACATGGACAACGTGCTGTATCTAGCCAACGGCGGCGGGCGTTTCGGTTCCGTCGACGATCTGCTGCACACACCGATGCTGAGCGAGCTGTACGGCGCACCAGTTCGGGTCGTCGAACACGACGGCATGGTGTCTATTCGGGTCGATACGGGGTTCGTTGCCGAACAGCACCACCATTGCGGCGAGCACGCGCACGTATGATCCTCGGTCTCGAATATGCGTTCATGCGCCATGCACTGGCGGCGGGTACGGCCATCTCTGTGGTGGCGGCCAGCGTGGGTTATTTCGTCACCCTGCGACGCCAGGCCTTCGCCGCTCACGCCCTCTCACACGTCGGTTTCACCGGCGCCGCCGGCGCCATCCTGCTGGGTCTGAGTCCGTACCTTGGCCTGTTCGCTGCCACGCTGCTCGTCGCACTGGGGCTGGCCTGGTCCGGTCGGCGGCTCAGCGAGCGCGATGTCGGCGTTGGCATGCTGCTGATGTTCTCGCTGGGGCTTGGCGTTCTCTTCCTCAACCTTTACACCACCAACGCCACGGCGGCTATGAACATCCTGTTCGGCAGCATCGTGGCGGTGACGGCGGGGCAGGCCTGGCTATCGGTGGGCGTGGCTGCCGTCGTGTTGCTCGGTCTGGGGTTGATCGTGCGGCCGCTGCTGTTCATGAGCCTGAACGAGGAAGCCGCCGCCGGGCGCGGCGTGCCGGTCGGCCTGCTGCACACGGTGTTCCTGATTCTGCTGGCACTGACTGCGGCGATCGCCGTGCCGATCATCGGAGCGCTGCTAATCTTCGCCCTGCTAGTGGGGCCGCCGGCCGCCGCTCAGGCGCTGAACAAGGGCGCGTACTCCGGTCTGGTGATCGCGGTGGCGATGGGCGTACTGGAGACCTGGGGTGGGATCGCCTGTTCTTATTACATCGGCTATCCGGCAAGCACCTGGATTGCGACGTTGAGTTTTGTTGTGTACGCATCGACCAAGATTATCGAGCGCCTTTCGCGAGGCCGATCTGTTGTGGGATAAGGTTTCGAGCCAACCCAAAAGTAACCCATTGTTTCGCTTGCGTGCGACCTTGCGTTGTCGACTGGCAGTGCGCCGGTCGGGGGCAATTTCTAGCCCGCATATGTGACCGATTTTCCGGATGAGGGTGCGCTCAAGGGTAGGCTGAGTGCTCGCTAGGACCTGGGGGTATAGAGCTGTTTCGAGGGAAAGTGTGCGCTCAGGGCTTCGCTGGGTGTGCTATCGCCAGAAAAACCGAATCGTGGAGTAGTGTGTATTGATCTTCTTGCCGAAGATTTCACGTCATATCGACCCATCTGAGCTGATCGAGGCGGATTGGTGACATAGGTGGGCTTCCCGTCTTTTTGAGACTGACCGAGTTGAAGTTATATTCGCCAGAGCGAGTCTCAATAGACGCTCAGGTTGCCGACTGTTCTACCCCTCATTTGATAGTTAAATACTATAAATATAAAATTTTCTATAGATTTTTTAGATATTTTCTACGCGTTGGTTGTTTCATCGTCCACCGTGGTTTTCGGCAATCGAATCGATGACATCTTGTCAATAAAATCGGCCATTTAATTGTTATTTAAGAATATATTGAATTTATTGAAACGATGGTAGAGCGATCTCGAGAGGAGGTGTAAGAAAATATTCTTGAAAACTGAACTGATAATTATTCTCATTGTCACATGTTGTGCTGTTGAATTTGCATCTTTCCCCTTGTGCAGAGATGCGGCACAGGTCTGTACGAATGCATTCTGTATTGGAGATGACAGATGAGCGATGTGGCGAGTATTTCGGGAGAATGGCGTGCATTGTCCTCTTTGCGTTTGGGCGAGGGTGGCAAGGTGCGCGTAATCGATGGCGGCAGATTTATGACACAGCGCATGAGTATGCTCGGTATACGGCCAGGCATAGAGGTGCGGGTGGTTCATGGGCCCGGTAAGCGCGGGGCGGTGCTGCAGGTCGATGGAGCACGCATCGCACTTGGTCGCGGAGTGGTCGAGCGTATCCGTGTCGAGAAGTCGCCCTGCGCGGATGTGAGCGCGTATGCGCAAGGAGGTCGTTCATGAGCGCGTGTCATGAAAGCGATAATGCGTTAGCCCCAGTTTCCGCGCAGGGCGGCCCGGTCATCGCGCTGGCCGGCAATCCGAATTGTGGCAAGACGACGTTGTTCAATCTGCTCACCGGTGCGCATCAGCACGTCGGCAATTGGCCGGGCGTGACGGTGGAGCAGCGGCGCGGCCAGGCCAGCCTTGCCGGCGGCAAGGCTTCGATCGTCGATCTGCCGGGAGTCTATAGCCTGCTGGGCGGGGGCGGCGAGGACCAGAGCGTCGCGCGAGATTTCCTGCTAGAGGGTAAGGTCGACTTGGTGGTGAACATCGTCGACGCTTCTAATCTGGAGCGCCATCTGGCGCTGACCGCCGAACTGCTGGAAACCGGTCGACCGGTGCTGCTGGTGCTCAATATGGTGGATGAAGCCAGAGCAAACGGCCTGGAGCCGCGCGTCGCGGAGTTGTCGGCGGCGCTGGGCGTGCCGGTGGTGCCCATGGTGGCGCGTACGGGGCGGGGCAAGCGAGACCTGCTCGAAGTGCTCGGACGTGCGTTGGAGGCGCTGCCGAAGCCGGTGGCGGTCGATTATCCGCAGGCGGTGGAGGAGGCGCTGCGCGCGCTGGCGGCGACGTTGGAAGGCAGCGCGGCAAGTCGTCGCTTCGAGGGGCTGCGGCTATTGGAGGGGGCGGCTGAAGCCAAGACGGTGATCGTACGCGACGTGCTGCGTGCGGTCGAAGAGCGGGTGTTCGCAACTACTGGCGAGGCTGTTGCCGATGTATTGGCCGACACCCGTTTCGGTTGGGCCCACGAATTGGCCGAACACGCCATACGCCGCGGCGGTAAGGTCGGTATGCGCCAGCGGGTGACCGCAGTGTTGGACCACGTCGCGCTGCACGAGTGGCTGGGCGTGCCAGTGTTTCTGCTGGTGCTGTATCTGGTGTTCGTGGTCAGCTTCAGCGGCGGCAACATCTTCCTCGATTTCTTCGACCGGGCATCCGCCGCGTTGCTGATCAATGGCGTCGGCCATGTGCTGTACACGCTGGGTTTGCCGGCCTGGCTGGTCTCGGTGGTCGCCGGTGGGCTTGGCGGGGGGTTGAATCTGGTCATTGCCTTCATTCCGCCGATCGGCCTGACCTTTTTGTTCCTGGCCTTCCTCGACGACTCCGGCTACATGGCTCGCGCGGCCTACGCCATGGACCGACTGATGCGCCGCCTTGGTCTGCCCGGCAATTCGCTGGTGCCGATGGTAATCGGCTTCGGCTGCAACGTGCCGGCGATCATGGGTTCGCGGATCATCGAGGATCCGCGCGGGCGCATGCTCACTGTGTTGATGCAGCCGTTCATGTCTTGCTCCGCGCGGCTCACGATCTACATGGCCTTCGCCGTGGTGTTCTTCCGAAGCAACGGTGGTCAGGTTGTGTTTCTGCTGTACGTGCTGGGAATTGTGGTGGCGTTGCTCACTGCTTGGCTGTTGGGCAAGACCGCGGTGCGCGGCGAAGCCTTGCCGTTTGTGATGGAACTGCCACCCTATCGTTTGCCGAGTGTGCGTAGCGTGCTGTTGCAGAGCTGGCAGCGGCTCAAGGTGTTCATGTTCCGGGTTGGCCGGGTGATCGCGGTCATCGGTCTAGTGCTGTTCATCCTTCCCGGCATCGGTTGGACCGGCAAGGGTCTCCAGACCACTGACATCGACCATTCCCTGCTGGCGCAGGGCAGTCGTGCGCTGGTGCCGGTGTTCGAACCCATGGGCATCAAGGAAAACAACTGGCCGGCGGTGTCCGGCCTGATCGCCGGGGCGGCGGCTAAGGAAATCGTCATTGGCACGCTCAATGGCATCTACCAGCGCCAGAACGCGGCCGATCTAATGGCAGCCTACCGCCACCCGGATATCGGCGGCCAACTTGTGGATGCGCTGAAGACGATTCCTGCCAATGCGCTGACCTTCATCACTACACTGAACGACCCGCTGGGTCTCTCCGATCTGGACTCCACGCAGGCGACGGAGCAGGCGTCCGGCGCGGACAGCGCGACTCTCAAAGCCATCGCGGCCGGCTTCACGCCGCTGTCGGCGCTCGCCTATCTGGTGTTCGTGCTGCTGTACGTGCCCTGCGCCAGCACCATGGGCGCGCTGCGCCGCGAGGTCGGCTGGGGTTGGATGGTGTTCTCCATGCTCTACGGCATCGGTCTGGGCTGGGGCGCGGGAACGGTCATCTACCAGGTAGGTACCTTCGCGCAGCATTCCGAGTCTTCGGCGTTCTGGATCGGCGGAGTGTCGGCTGCGTTCGCGTTGTTGATCGTGGGCTTGAGGCTGTATGGCAACGCCCGTCCTGACGGTAGCCTATTGGGGGCCGCATCGTGAATCCGCTCTTCGCGGTGCGCGACCGCCTTCGGGAAGAGGGCGAAGCCACAGCGAGCCAACTCGCCGCAATTCTGCATCTGCCGCGTGGTACGGTCGAGGACATGCTGGCGCATTGGCAGCGGCGCGGCCGGGTCGAACCGGTCGTACTCGGCTTCGGTAATGGTTGCGCTTCCGGCTGTGGCGGTGGTGCATGCTCCAGTTGCAGTGCGCCTCCGGTTTCGGCCGGTGGTGTTCGCATCTATCGTTGGTGCGAAGCCGGCCGGGCTGCGCCGCAGCCGGTGAGGTTTCATAGCACGAAAGCGTTGGGGGAGTGAATATGAGTGCGGTCTGCTTCTAGGCAAACTCTGAGTAAATCATGAACGGCGACCTTCTGGCTGGAGAGCGCCGCTTCGGCGTTGCGAACCCCGTTGATAGCGGTGTTACCGGCAGAGATCCGCATCTTCCATCTTGCCATCTGGCTCGCCCAGATTCAATCAGAGCTTTGCAAGCCGACCGCGCGTTTCGACGGCGTTTAGGATGGTATGAGTGTCAGGTTGCGGGACTTTGAATACAGCCTATTCTGCCGGGGGTGGGGGCCGACAGCGCAGCCAGTATGTATGCCTCAGTCGCACATCGCGTGTCCGCCTTCGCAGGTGGTTTGGAACTCTGAGAGTTCGTCTTTTAGACGAAGGAGCTGATCGATCGTGCGTTGCACGCTCGCGAGTTGGTCGGCGAGCAGGCGGTCGATCTCGTCGCAGGGGGCGTGTGGATGGTCTGCCAGCTTCAACAAATCGGAGACGGCAGCTATTGAAAAGTCAAGCGAGCGCGCCCGGTTGATGAATGCCAACCGCTCGATTGTTACATCGTTATAGTAGCGGTAGCCATTGGCGCCGCGCGCCGGCGGCGGTAAAAGCTCGATCCGTTCATAATAACGGATCGTCGATGCGGGGCAGTCCGAGCGGTGCGCCGCTTGAGCAATGGTCAGTGGCATGGAATTGAGGCCCTAGGCAGTATCGGGCGATGAGCTCTTCAATCTGCTTAGCGATGTACAGTACCTTCACCGGCAGTAATGACGAGCAGCCGTGATGGCCTGGGAACTTTAGCCGTATGCCAAGCGTTTTTCGGTACGATGAGGTACGCACCGCATTCTTTGAGTTTGACGTTCCGGTGTTCGTTCTGTCGTTCGAGAATAAATATCATCTCTCCACTAAGGAGACAGACGATTTCATCACCATTTGGGTGCATTTCCCAACTGGGCCAATCGGACTCGAATGAGTGAAGCGTTACCAGATATTCGTTGTGAAACGTGCCCAGCTCACCTGAGATAATCCTGTTCCAGAACGAGTCGTCTACTGGAAGCGGTTCTATCGATGCATCATTGCGAAGCCGTAGGTATGTTGATGACAGATTATATTGCTCTGGTTGTTTGTCCATATGAATCAGCCTCTTTTCGAACTGATAAGCGGTGTTGTTATATAAATGACAATAATTCTCATTTGAAGGTCAAGCGAAATGGTTCAGAGCGATTCGAGGGCAGGTGATTACGAACACGCCTCGGCGATTTCTCGATTCCCCTGTACGACTGGTGCGGTGAGGTCCGGAGCTTTGCGCGCGATCATGTTGACATGTGCAGATTTTGCGGTTCAGTGTCTGACTTCGCCATATGCGCTTTCAGGCTGCTGGTGTTTCGACAGTATTGTTGTCCACTCGTGCAACAGATGTTGATAAGCCACCATGGAATGGTCCGATGCCTGAATTTCAGGGCGTGACAGCAACATCCTAAGATGATCGACCACTCCCTGCGCGGTATCCGGAGATTTACGCAGCGAATATCTCGTCATCAGGTAACTGGAAGCAGCCTGCAGGAGGTGGATATCCGGATGCTCTGTCGGGTTCTGGTTCATGTTTTTCCTGATCCTTGAAGGATGTCTAGATCATGTGTGTTTGCAGTCACAACACACCCTATACGGCGACTTGCAATCGTACGGGATTCGCCGACGATGCCCGGCTGTGATCGATCAGAGCCGTCACTAGTTCGCTGCGGGTTTGTCCATCCGATTTGAAACACTTTTCTAGTTCTTGTGGAGTAATGTCTCCGGATTCGAAAAGCGCCTGAATCTGGTGGCTGTCCATATAGAGGACTTCATGCCCCGATTCGGATTCGATCAGTCGGATATAGGGAGTGTTGCGCTCCAACCACGCATCGATACTCAGTCGCATCATGTCATTATCTCTCCGTATTTTAGTGCAAATGTTAATCATTATCATTTGAGAGTCAAGTTGGAAAGTACACGGAACCGATGCGCGGCTTCTTCGTGATGCGAAGGACTTACAGGTCGCGTCTTAAGGAAGCGCTGATTTATTCGCCTGAGGCGTCTGTGCTGGTCGTGAGTCTGAGATCATGAGTCATCGTCACAGTTGGGTTGATCGCCATGCAATCGAGCTTTTCGGAGTTGGAATACG
>NZ_JARRQY010000047.1:0-43116 GCF_037381185.1 Acidihalobacter sp. | reverse complement strand
CGCCGCTGGCGAAGGCAATAAGCCTTCCCTGCACGGCGCGCCTTGTGGCGAAACAGCCTGGAGTCGCTGCAGCCGCCAATGGCACAGGTGCAGAGTGCTTGGGGTGCCTTTCTTTCGCCCCTTTCTTTGGGCATGCAAAGAAAAGGGCTCGGGCGCGTCACCCAAATAGGATCAATACTGGAAACGTTGATTCGCGCCCGAAACGAGCGCTGGCGTCAACAATGGGAACGGGTATCACTGTATTACCAAAACAGCCGCAGCCAACAAGTACGTCGCCTTCACTCACGCAAAATCGAAACTACAAACACCGATGCACGCCCGAGAACTCCACGCCAATCGCAAGAACCTGCGGTGCAATCAAAAAAGCCCCGCACTTTGGCGGGGCTTTCCAGTCGGACGCATCGGCCCGACGAAGGCTGATCAGTCCTTGTTGCCGCGCAGGAGGCGATAAGCCAGCTCGATGACGAAGCGCAGCACGTACTGCGTCTTGCGCGAGAAGACGATGCTCAGCAGCCCGAACAGGCCGCCGCCTTTCTTCTCCTTGCCTTCCATGGCCTGCATGGTGCTGTGCAGGGCGGGGATCGCACCCTGGATCTGTGGCTGATATTCGCGTAGCAGATCGCTGGTCTCGTCCAGCCAGGCCTTGAAACGCTCGTCCTCCGGAATGTGTGGCTCGATGGCGGCCAGCAACATGTTAACCTTGCGGAACATGCCGGTGCGGTTGACGGTGGCGAAGAAGGTGACCATCTCCGGGCCGACCTGTTCGAGGCCTGCGTGGCGGATGCCGGCAAGAATGGCGCGCACGCGCACGGTAAGGGTCTCGGCATCGCCCTTGACTACGTCGTTGGCCTGCCAGGCGATGTCCAGCCACTCCAGAGCGCCGGCGGCAACCTTGGCGCCGATGGTGCCAAGGTCGAGATCGTTCATCACTTCAGGCGCCATGTCGCGCAGGGTGCCGACGGCGATGCCGATCTGTCCGCCCCAATGTTCGGCTTGACCGACCAGCCATTCGACCCGGTCGCCGAGGCTTTCGGCATCGCCCTGGGCGAGGTGCTTGGCGCGAATGGCGATGCGCCACCACTGGTCGGCCATGTCCTCGAGCACGGCTACACGTTCCGGCAAGTCGAGTTCCTTGACGCGATCGCCTACGATGCGCAGCCCTTCGCGGGCCGTGGCGGTCCAGTAGCGCAGGTTTTCGTTGAGCCCGTTGAGACGCTCGGCCAGCGCTTCGGGGTCGATGGAGGCGGTCAGCGAACCGATCTGCGCGAGCAGCGGAGGCAGCACCTTGAGCAGGCCGCTGCTGTGCAGGGCGCCGAGTAGATTGATCAACTCGGGCGCGGCTTCGCGCACCTGGGCGGTTTGCATCGCCTGCAGGTTTTCGTGCACCGACTGCTGCAGGGCCTCGGCCGAATCGATACCGAGGAAGCTCATCAGTTCCCCGAGGGTGTGGACCAGCGCCTCGACTTCGGGGCCGACGCGGTCGGCCATGGCGTCGATGTCGATGCTGTCGCGCATCGACTCGAGTGCGGCCTGCGCCAGTTTGAGCAGTTCGGCGATCTGATTGGCGGTATCGCCGACCTTGCCCAAGCCTTCGAGCTGACCGGCGGTGAGCTGGACCTCCGCGTTATCTTCTTGCAGCGTCATTGCAGGGTTCGACATCGTTGCTATGCCTCTCATGTGGTCTGTCTACGTATCGTGGACGAGCGGTTCCTTCTTTTCGCATCACTCGTAATCCCGCATTTTGCCACCTTTTTACCCCGCGCGGCCATTGTGTATGGGGCCATGCTCCGAGGGTGTCCACGCAATGACCGGCTCAAGCGCACGGTCTTGCTGCCGACAACAAGTTACGAGCGGTCGTCCGCGCTGTATTCGAGTCCACGGATCAATCATGCGTTCCCTGTTGTGTTTGCTGCTGTTCTTCGTCGGGATGACGACGGTCCGCGCCGAGACTTTGGAGTTCGGTAATGTCATGGAGCAAACGCAATGGCATTTGGAACGCGGGACGTTCACCTGCGGCTTGGTGCAGACCATCGCTGACTATGGCCGTGCCGAGCTGGTGCAGCGCGGCGATGGACGCTTGGGTTTCAGCGTTCACGCGAGGCCAGGGCTGTACGAAGGCCAAATGACCCGCGTGGCGCTGGTGACGGCGCCATGGCAGTCTCCGGCGCAGCCTCGGGTGTTAACTATGAGCCAGGGGGCGGTGGGTCTGCCGGTGAAGCTCGACAGCGAGGCCGCCCGCCAAGTCATGTTGGGCTTTCAGGGCGGACGCTTCACGGAGTTCAGCTATCCGGCGGACAGTCAGCCGAGCATCAGGGTGTTCATCTCTTCGCTGGGTTTCCGTGCGGCGCTCGGCAAACTGCAGAAGTGCGTGAGTGCACTGCCTTCGGCGAAGTTCTCCGACTACGCCAAAACCGAGGTCCATTTCGCCAGCGGCTCCTACCGGCTGGGCAAGGCGGGACGTGAACATATCGAGCGTTTGGCGGGGTATCTAAAAACCTACGGAGGAGTCAAGTTGATCATCGCAGTGGGCAATACCGACAACGTTGGCTTCGCCACCTTCAACTACCGCTTAGGGGAACGCCGGGCTCGCAGCGTCGCTGATTTCCTGCGCGCGCAGGGGGTGGGGGTGCCGATCGAGGTGATTTCCCACGGTGAATCCCGTCCGGCCGATCTCAACAGTACGGCCGTCGGGCGAGCGCACAACCGCCGCGTGACCATTACGTTGGAACGCTGAGGCGCGTCCCGCTGATGGCGGGCGGGTCTCCGGCGCGCAATCACGTTATACTGGAAAGGCATATATCTAATACAGCCCACGCACTCTGCGTGGGCTCGTCGTTGAAAATGTCGGAGTCAAAGCGCATGGCGGACGTGAACAAGGTCGTGCTGGCCTATTCGGGCGGCCTGGATACTTCTGTAATCCTCAAGTGGCTGCAGGAAACCTACGATTGTGAGGTGGTGACCTTCACCGCCGATTTGGGACAGGGCGAGGAAGTCGAACCGGCCCGCGTCAAGGCGCAAAAGCTTGGCGTGAAGGAAATCTACATCGAGGATCTGCGCGAGGAGTTCGTGCGCGACTTCGTGTTCCCGATGTTCCGCGCCAATGCCATCTACGAAGGCGAGTATCTGCTCGGTACGTCCATCGCCCGTCCGCTGATCGCCAAGCGCCTGGTCGAAATCGCCAACCAGACCGACGCCGATGCCGTGTCTCACGGCGCGACCGGCAAGGGCAACGATCAGGTGCGTTTCGAGCTGGGCGCCTATGCGCTCAAGCCGGGTATTCAGGTCATCGCGCCCTGGCGCGAATGGGATCTGAACTCGCGCGAGCGCCTGCTGGCCTACGCTGAGCAGCACGAGATTCCGATCGAGCGTCACGGTCAGAAATCGCCGTATTCGATGGATGCCAACCTGCTGCACATCTCCTACGAGGGCGGTGTTCTCGAGGATCCTTGGGCTGAGGCCGAGGAGTCCATGTGGCGCTGGAGCGTGTCTCCGGAGCAGGCTCCCGACCAGCCGACCTACATCGAACTGAGTTTTGCGCAGGGTGATGTGGTGGCCATCGACGGCGAAGTGATGAGCCCGGCGGCGGTTCTGGCCAAGCTGAATCAGATCGGCGGTGCCAACGGCATCGGCCGTCTGGATATCGTCGAGAATCGCTACGTGGGCATGAAGTCGCGCGGTTGCTACGAAACCCCTGGAGGCACAATCCTGCTCAAGGCGCATCGTGCGATCGAATCCATCACACTGGACCGCGAGGCGGCGCACCTTAAGGATGAGGTCATGCCGCGCTACGCCAGCCTGGTCTACAATGGTTACTGGTGGAGCCCGGAGAGGCGTATGCTGCAGTCGATGATCGACGCCTCGCAGGCGCCGGTGAACGGCGTGGTGCGCCTGAAGCTCTACAAGGGCAACGTAAGCGTGGTGGGGCGCAAGTCCGACGACAGTCTGTTCGATGCCAGCATCGCGACCTTCGAGGACGATGCCGGGGCTTACGATCAGAAGGATGCCGCCGGCTTCATCAAGCTCAACGCGCTACGCTTGCGCATCGCCGCGGCGCGCGGCCGCAAGGCCTGAAGCTCGCGCGCGGAGGACCGGGACGTCTGGAGAACCGCCGGTGAAGACAATCACGACCCGACTGCGCCGAGCCGGATTGCTCGGCGCGTTGCTCGCACCCCTGCTGGGGGGGTGCGCTACCACGCCTCATGCATCCAACCCGGATGATCCGTGGCAGGGCTACAACCGGGCCATGTACGGTTTCAACACGGCGCTCGACCGCACCGTGTTGAAGCCCGCGGCAAAGGGTTACGACGCAGTGACGCCGACGTTCGTGCGTGGTCGTGTGAGTGATTTCTTCTCCAATCTCGGGGACGTTTCGGTCACGGCCAACGCGTTGCTGCAGGGCAAGCCCCAGGCGCTGGAGGACTTTACCCGCTTTCTGATGAACAGCACCTTCGGTCTGGCCGGGCTGTTCGACGTGGCTACGCCGCTTGGCCTGCCCAAGCATCAGGAGGATATCGGCATGACACTGGCGGCCTGGGGCGTGCCTCAGGGGCCATACGTCGTGCTGCCGCTGTTCGGACCGAGTACGTTGCGCAACGCCCCGTCGCCGTTGGTGGATGGCACGCTGTTGAATCCGCTCGGCTACTACGAACATCCGCGTACACGCTGGGCCTTGACCGCGCTGAAGTTCATCAGCCTGCGCGCCTCCTTGCTGCCCCTGGATTCGACCATCGACGAGGCCTACGATCCCTACGCTTTCGTGCGCAACGCCTATCTGCAGCATCGTCGTTACCTGCTCGAACGGAACAATCCCAAGCCTGCCGGCCCGAAACAGGGGCAGCAGCTCGATTCGCTTCAGCAGGAACTGCTGCAGATGCAGTCAGGTTCTTCGTCGTCCCAGTAGAATGGTTGAAAGTCGGGGTTTGTTTCGGGCGCGGGGCCGCGGAAGGTATTTCTTGTCTTGCGTGGATCGTGCGTCAACTGCGTTTTGACGCAAGAGGGTGACGCTTGGGGTTGCGAAGCCCCTGCCGATAGCTGCGCCGCGCGAGCCACGCGCTGATCTCTCCCCAGAACCACTCCCCGAGGCGTTCCCAGCGGCTGCGTTTGCGCCACTCGCGCAGGATGATTTCCTCGGCTTGCGCCAGATCCGCGCGGAACACATCGAGTGCGGCGTCGGTGCAGCCGGGATCGCGAATGTCCAGATTCGCTTCCAGGTTCCAGCGCAAGGTCCAGTGATCGAGGTTGGCCGAGCCGACGCTGATCCAGTCGTCGCAGATCATCAGCTTGGTATGCGTAAAGCGTGGTATGTACTCGTGAATGTGAACGCCGGCGCGCAGCAGGCGACCATAGTGCTGTCGGCTGGCGTAGCGGACAGATTCATGGTCGGTGTTGCGCCCCGGCAGCAGCAGGCGCACTTCGACGCCCCGTCTGGCAGCACCGCGCAAAGCGGCAGCCAGTACGCGAGGGGGCACGAAATAGGCGACGCTGATGAGCACGCGTTGCCGCGCGTGGCGGATGCGGGCAATGAGTTCCTCGATGAATTCGCGTCGGCCCGGTTCGTGTACCAGCAGACGCGCCGCGCCTCCGGGTTCTGTCGGGGTGGCGGGCTGCAGTCGCGGCAACGCACCCTCATCGCCGCCGCCCAGCCGCCAGATCCTCGCGAAACTGGCTTGCAGGTCATCGATGCAGGAGCCTTCGACGGATAGCATCAGATCGTGCCACCAGCTCTGCGGGCGGGCGAGCGGATCGAAATCGTCGGTCAGTCCCGCGCCGCCGACGAATGCCTTTAGTCCATCGGTCACCAGCAGTTTGCGGTGGTCGCGGTGCAGGTTGCGGTGCAAGGGTCCGAAGCGCAGCGGATTGTAGAACAGGAGATTGACGCCGACGCCAAGCAGGCGTTGGCGGTCGTAGGAGCCCAGGCGCAGCGAGCCGAAATCGTCGAGCAGCATGCAGACCCGTACGCCGCGCCGGGCTGCTTCGCTCAGCGAATGGATGAAGCGATCGGAGACTTGCCCGGATTCGCACAGGTAGGTTTCCAGCAGCACGTAGTACCGGGCGCCGTCGATGGCTTCCAGCATGGCCGGCAGGAAGCGCTCGCCATCGACCAGTATGCGTAAATGATTGGAGGGCCGAAATGGGTGACTGGGGCGCATGGCGTTAGCGCGGAAGCGCCCTGCAAGGAGCCTGAAATGCTATGCTCGACTTCCTGTCGCTGGATTTGTTTGCCACGTTTCGTTGCGTTCCCTGTAAACCGTCGTGCCTTTTCTCAGTGTACTCAAACTGATCTTGCGTCTGTGTCTGTTGCGCGCTGGTCCGCAGGACCTGCCGGCTTCCTACGGCTGGCTGGCCGCCAGCATCGGCGGTTACACGCTGCTCAGCGTGTTCAATGTGCTGCCGCTGTACAGCTGGGGAAATGCGCTGGCCCAGGCCGTGGTCGAGACCAGCGTGCTGGCGGCTTGGATCTACGGCGCTCTGATACTGGCGCACCACCCGGGCAGACTGGTCCAGACTTTGACGGCGGTGGCGGCGGCCGGCACGGTCATGGGTATATTGTTGACACCACAGGTCTACGCCTTGTTCCGTGCCGAGGCGAATGGAATCTCCGCGCCCTTCACTTCTTTCTCCTATCTGCTGACGGTCGGCTGGACACTTGCCGTGTTCGGGCGCATCTTCCAGCATGCGCTGGATCTGCGCCAGGCCTGGCTCGGTGTCATGGTCGCGTTGGCACTGGTGTTGACGTCCTCATTGCTGATCATCGGCATCTTCGGTGGTATGGCGGGATAATCAGATATGCATATTCATATTCTCGGCATCGGCGGCACCTTCATGGGCGGCATCGCGCAGCTCGCCAAGGCCGCGGGGCATGAGGTCTCCGGCAGCGACGCGCAGCTCTATCCGCCGATGAGCACGCAACTCGAGGCCGCCGGCATCGCCGTGCACAGCGGCTACGATCCCGCGCAGCTCGAGCCGGCGCCGGATCAGGTCGTAGTCGGCAACGTCATGCGCCGTGGTCTGCCTGTGGTGGAGGCTCTGCTCGAGAGCGGTCTGGACTACGCCTCGGGGCCGCAATGGCTGGCCGAGCACGTGCTGCGCGGGCGTTGGGTGCTGGCGGTGGCGGGCACGCACGGCAAAACCACCACCAGTAGTCTGCTTGCGCACATCCTGCAGCAGGCCGGGCTGGAGCCGGGGTTTCTGATCGGCGGCGTCCCGGCGGATTTCGGCGTGTCCGCGCGGCTGACCGACAGCCCGTTCTTCGTGGTCGAAGCCGACGAGTACGATACCGCCTTTTTCGACAAGCGCTCCAAGTTCGTTCACTACCGGCCGCGAACCCTGGTGCTGAACAATCTCGAATTCGACCACGCGGACATCTTCCCTGATCTGGCCGCAATCCAGCGTCAGTTCCACCATCTGGTGCGTACCGTGCCCGGCGGCGGCCTGATCGTGCGCCGCGGCGACGATTCGGCGCTGGACGAAGTGCTCGCGATGGGCTGCTGGACGCCGGTCGAGGACTTCACGCTGGACGGCGGAAACGGCTGGAGCGCGAAACTGCTCGCCGAGGACGGAAGCCGTTTCCAGGTGCTGCACGACGGCCGGCCGCAGGGGGAGGTCGAATGGCAGATGCTGGGGCGTCACAATGTATCCAATGCGCTGGCTGCGCTGCTGGCCGCGCGCCACGCCGGGGTCCCGCTGGCAGCGGGGCTGGAGGCGGTGGCGTCCTTTCGCGGCGTGGCGCGGCGGCTGCAGGCGCTCGGCGAGGTCGGCGGCGTCGCGCTGTACGACGATTTCGCTCATCACCCCACCGCCATCGCCACGACGCTGCAGGGACTGCGGGCACGTCAGTCGCAGGCACGCCTGATCGCCGTGCTGGAGCCGCGTTCGAACACCATGCGTATGGGCGTGCATCGTGCGCGTCTCGCTTCTTCGCTGGATGGCGCCGACCGTGTGTTCCTGTTCCAGCCCCCGGATCTCGACTGGCCTTTGGACGAGGTGGCCCGCGAACTGCCGGGCCGTGCCAGCGTAGACGCCGATCTTGACGCGCTCGAGGCGGCGCTGCTCGAGGAGCTGCGCCCCGGCGATCATGTGGTGTTCATGAGCAACGGCAGTTTCGGCGGCTTGCCGAAGCGGGTGCGGGATGCGCTGCTCGAGCGCAGCGGGGAACCGGCATGAGCGGGGCGCGGCGTACCGTTGCCCTCGCCCTGACCGGTGCTTCCGGCGTGCAGTACGGCTTACGCCTGCTCGAATGTCTGATCAAGGCCGATGTGCACGTATACCTGATGCTGTCGCAGCCGGCGAGGGTGGTTATCGGCATGGAGACCGATCTCAGCCTGCCCGGCCGCCAGGCCGAGTCTGAGCGTGTGCTGGGCGAGTTGTATGGCGCTGCGCCCAGGCAGTTGGAGGTGTTCGGGGAACAGCAGTGGACGGCGCCGGTCGCCAGCGGTTCGGCGCCGGCCGAAGCCATGGTGATCTGTCCCTGTACGACCGGTACGCTTTCCTCCGTCGCCGTCGGTGCGTCGCGCTCGCTGATCGAACGCGCGGCGGACGTGACCCTGAAGGAGCGGCGCAAGCTGATCGTCGTGCTGCGCGAAACGCCGCTGTCCGAAATCCACCTGGAGAACATGCTGCGACTCACGCGCATGGGGGCGGTGATGATGCCCGCCAATCCCGGTTTCTATCATCGGCCGCAGAGCGTGGAGGACCTGATCGACTTCATGGTCGCGCGCGTCCTCGACCACCTGGATGTACCGCACCAGCTGATGCCTCGCTGGGGTGTAGAGGAACTGCCGGAGTGAACAAGCCGGCGGAACGCGGCGTGCGTCTTCCTCTGTTTCCACTGCACAGCGCGCTGCTGCCGGGTGGGTTGCTGCCGCTGCGCATCTTCGAGACACGCTACCTGGACATGGTGCGAGACTGCCTGCGCGGCGGCGACGGTTTCGGCGTGTGTCTGATCGAATCGGGCAACGAGGTGGGGGCGACGCCGAGCATCCACAAGGTTGGTACCCTGGCGCGCATCGTCGACTGGGACCAGCGCCCCGACGGCCTGCTGGGCATCGTGGCCAGTGGCGAACGCCGTTTTCGCGTGTGTGCGCAGGAGACCGGGCGGAACGGTTTGCTTCATGCCGAGGTCGAATGGCTTGAGGATGCGGCGCTGGCCGAGACGCTGGAGTTGCCGCAAGAGTATCGTGAGCTGGGCGAGTTGTTGCGGCGCCTGGTCAGGGAACTGGGGGCACCGTTCACGCTGTTCCCCGAGGAACGTTACGGACATGCCGGATGGGTCGCCGACCGGCTGACTGAACTGCTGCCGCTGGCGCCCGCCCTGAAGCAGGCCCTGGTCGAACTCGACGACGCCATGCAGCGGCTGCAGAGGGTGGGCGAACTGCTGCGCAGCGGCCGGTTTTCCTGACTTTGGCCGTTGATTTGGTCGGTCATCCAAGTTCGTGTATTATAATTTTCTAATATTAACCGCCGCAAGGCAGGAGGCCATGATGGCTGCTGTGGAATTGAACGAAGAGAACTTCGAACAGACGGTGCGCGACAACGACATCGTCGTCGTCGATTTCTGGGCGACGTGGTGCGCGCCCTGCCGCGCGTTCGCGCCGACCTTCGAGGCTGCTTCCGAAAACCATACGGACATCGTTTTCGGCAAGGTCAACACGGAAGAGGCGCAGGGACTGGCTGCCGCGTTCCAGATCCGCTCGATCCCGACGCTGATGATCTTCCGTGAACAGGTGATCCTGTTCTCGCAGCCGGGCATGCTGTCGCCGCCGCAGCTGGAAGAGGTGATCGGCAAGGTGCGGGAACTCGATATGGCGGAGGTTCATGAGGATATCCGCAAGCAGCAGGCCGAGGCCCAGCAGGCACAATCCTCCTGAAGACCGTTGCGGCCGGGCGGGCGGTTCGTCCCGGCCGCATATTTCTCCGATGGTCCGTTTTCGACTAACCGGCCAACGCGACTTTCCCTTCGCTCGGATTACCGCTCAGGCGCGTCAGTGCGTTGCCCTGTTCATCGAACAGATGGCACAGTGCGGCGCGGACGGCGAGGTCCGGCCGCTCCCCGTGTTCGACCGCTGCGTGCCCTGAGGCTTTGATTTCCACCTCAAGGCCTTCGCCCAATTGGGCGTGAATGAGCTTTTCGCCGCCGAGATGTTCGATGACCTTTACCTCGGCCGCCAGCGTGATATCGGCCGCCCCGTCCACGCCGCGCTCCACGCCGAGATGCTCCGGACGTACGCCCAAAGTCACTTCGCCGCCGCTTGTCAGCGAGCTGCCGTCCACCGGCACGGTCAGCCTGACGTCCCCGGTAAGCGTCACCGTGACGCCGTCGGCGTCGATCGCGTCGATGCGTGTCTTGATGAAGTTCATTTTGGGTGAGCCGATGAAGCCGGCAACGAAGAGGTTGCGTGGCGTTTCGTAGAGTTCGAGCGGTGTGCCCAGCTGCTCGAGATGCCCCTGGTTGATCACCGCGATGCGGTCGGCCATGGTCATGGCTTCGATCTGGTCGTGTGTAACGTAGACCATGGTGGCGTCGAGGCGCTGGTGCAGTTTGATGATCTCCAGGCGCATCTGCACACGCAGCGCCGCGTCCAGATTCGATAGCGGTTCGTCGAACAGAAACACCTTGGGATCGCGTACGATGGCCCGCCCGATGGCTACGCGCTGGCGCTGTCCGCCCGACAGCGCGGCCGGTTTCCTGTCCAGCAGGTGGCCGATCTGCAGGATTTCGGCAGCGGTGCGTACGGCTTCGTCGATCTGTGCCTGAGGCGTTTTCGCGAGCTTGAGGGCGAAGGTGATGTTGTCGCGCACGCTCATGTGCGGGTAGAGCGCGTAGGACTGAAAGACCATGGCGACCCCGCGCTTGCTGGGGGGGACGTCGGTGACGTCCTGATCGCCGATGATCACCTGGCCTGAAGTGGGTTCCTCGAGGCCGGCGATGGTGCGCATCAGTGTGGTCTTGCCGCAGCCCGAGGGGCCGACGAAGACCATGAATTCGCGGTCGGCGATGTCGATGTTGATGTTCTCGAGAACGGTTTGTTCGCCGTAGCGCTTTTCGATGTTGGCGAGTCTGATCTCTGCCATGGCGGTTTCCTCCGGTTCGCCGGGCGCAGCCGGGCAAAGCCCGGCCACGCGGCGGGGTTTCTGCTTACCAGGCCGTGTATCCGCCATCGACGATGAGGTTGCTGCCGGTGGCGAAGCTGGCGGCGTCGCTGGCGAGATACCAGACCGCATTGGCGATTTCGACGGGTTCGCCGACGCGTGCCATGGGAGTCATTTCCAGCCAGGTCTTTTTCCATTCCGGCGTGTTCATGCCGAGCTTGGTCATCTCGGTGCCGATATAGCCCGGCGAAACGGCGTTGACGCGCACGCCGCGATCGGCCCATTCGGCCGCCAGGGACTGCGTGAGCATGATTACGCCGGCCTTGCTGGTGTTGTAGTGGGACTGCGGTTGCGGCTTGTTGGCGATCACGCCCGACATGGAGGCGATGTTGACGATCGAGCCGCTGTTGCGTGCGAGCATGCGCCTCCCGATTGCCTGGCAGCACCAGAACACCCCGTTCAGGTTGATGTCGATGACCTGCAGCCATTCCTCCGGGCTCAGCTCCTCGGAGGGTTTGTTGAAGGCGATGCCGGCGCAGTTGACCAGGATGTCGATCTCGCCGAGTTGCTTGCGGGTCGCCTCCTCGATGGCGGTCACGCTGTCTGGTTCACGTACGTCGACGGTCAAGGCCACCGCGCGCCGGCCGGTGGCCTTGACGTCGAACGCAGTGCGTTCAGCATTGGCAGCGTTGCTGTCGGCAACCGCCATGTCCGCGCCGGCATTGGCGAGCGTCATCGCGATCGCACTGCCGATGCCGCCGCCGGCGCCGGTCACCAGCGCAACCTTGCCGCTCAGGTCGAATGGGTTGTTGTTCATGTTTCCTCCTTGATTGCGTGTTATTTGACGGCGCCGAACGTCAGTCCGCGTACCAGTTGCCGTTGGGTGAACCAGCCGGCGATCAGGATGGGCAGTACCGCCAGCGTCGAGCCGGCGGCCATGTTGGCCCAGAACTGACCACGGGAACTCTTGAATCCGGATACGAACACGGACAGCGTGGCGCCGTGGACGTTGGTCAGATTGATGGCCCAGAACGCTTCGTTCCATGCCAGTACGATGGCCAGCAGCGCTGTCGAGAGCAGTCCTGGCATGGTCAGGGGAATGACGATGCGGACGATTTCCACCAGCATCGATGCGCCGTCGGTACGCGCCGCTTCAAGGATCTCCTTGGGCAGATCCTTGAAGTAGGTGTACAGCAGCCAGATCACGATAGGCAGATTCATGGCGGCGTAGATGAAGACCAGCCCGAAGACGTTGTCCAGCAGATGCAGGCGGTTGTAGACGACGTAGATTGGTACCAGAACGCCCACCGCGGGCAGCATTTTCGTGGACAGTATCCACAGCAGGGTGAAGTCGGTGCGCCGGGTGCGGTGGAACACCATCGAATAGGCTGCCGGGATGCCCAGCAGCAGGCAGATCAGGGTGGAGACCACGGAACTGATCAATGAGTTGCCGATGTAGTGCAGGTAGTTGTTGTTGACGATCGCGTCGATGTAGCTGTGCAGCGTCGGCGTGAAAAAGAACACGGGATGCAGGGCGGAGGCCAGGGTGTTGGTCTTGAACGAGGTCAGTACTAGCCAGAATATGGGGAAAAACATCAGGAAACAGACCAGATAGGCCAGGATGTTGATGCCGATCTTCTGCTTGAGCGATAGGCGGTTCATGTCAGGCATCCTCCCTGATGTTCCGGTTGATCATGCGCACCAGGAAGATGGCGACGATGTTGGCCAGAATGACGGCGAAGATGGCTGCCGCCGAGGCGCCGCCGACCTCCCATTGCGAGAAGGCCTGCAGGTAGATGTAGTAAGGCATGTTGGTGGTAGCGACGCCGGGGCCGCCGGAGGTCGTCACGTAGATCTGCCCGAAGATGGCCAGGAAAAAGATGGTCTCGAGCATCACGATGGCGTACAGCGAACGGCCAAGATGGGGCAGGGTGATGTAGCGGAAGGTCTTCCAGGCGCCGGCGCCGTCGAGGTTGGCGGCTTCCTTGATGTCGTCGGGGACTCCCTGCAGGAGGCCGAAGGTCGGGTTCATCATCAGATCCTTCCAGATGAGACCGGTGACCACCGGCATGACGAAAAACGGTGAGGCTGCGAACGTGCGGACCACGTTTTTGCCGATCACGCAGTCGTTGTTGTAGAGCAGAGCAAAGACCAGGCCGAGCACGATCGTGAGGATCAGCGTGCTACCGACCAGGACCAGGGTGTTGGAAAGCGAGGCGAGGAAATTCGGGTCGGTCAGGATGTTGATGTAGTTGCTCCAGCCCGCAAATCCCTTGATGTACGGCTGGATCAGGTTGTAGCGCCGAAACGAGTAGTAGATCGTCATCCCCAGGGGGATGATCATCCACACGAACAGGTATATGGTCGCCGGCCCGACCAGCCACAGGCTGCGCAACGATTTGCCACGTGCTTTTCGACCGGAGCCGAGTCCGTCGTTTCCGGGGATCGGCATCGTGGTATTGGAAATTGTCGTGTTCACCGCATTGACCTCCAACGTGATGTCCCGTCGCCTGGCGATCGGAGCGCTCCGGCACTGCGGGGCTCCATCGGTGGTTGTTTACAGTCCGCCCCAGGCAGCGGTTCTACCGACGACGCCATGTGCGAATCCGTACGGCTCGCGCCGTCGTCGGCAGTGTTCAGCTCATCCAGTTGCCGCCGTCGACGTTCAGCGTCTGCGCGACGACGTACTCGGATTCATCGCTGGCCAGGAATACGGCTGGGCCGACGTAGTCGGATACCCGACCCATACGGCCGTAGGGCACCGCCTCGCCGACCAGGCGTTTCTTCTCGCCGATTCCGCGGTTCTCGTAGCGGGCGAACAGGGCATCGACGGTATCCCACATGGGTGTGTCGACCACTCCGGGGGCGATTGCGTTGACGTTGATTCCGCGTCGGGCGAAGGCCAGTCCGGCGGATTGGGTGATGCTGATGACCGCGGCCTTGCTGGCGCAGTAGGCGGACACGAGTGGTTCTCCACGCCGCCCGGCTTGGCTGGACATGTTGATGATGCGTCCGCCCTTGCCGTTTTCCAGCATCTGCTTCGCCACCGCCTGCATCATGAAAAACAGGCCTTCCACGTTCACCGCCATGATCCTGCGGAAGGATTCGCGGGTGACCTCCTCGATCGGTGCGAGGTCGAAGATCGCAGCATTGTTGACCAGGATGTCGATACGTCCGAATTCGGCGACAGCGCCTCCTACGACCCGGTCGATCGATGATTGCTCGGTCACGTTCAGATGCATCGCGCGGGCTCTGTCGCCGATTTCGCCGGCGGCCTGTTCGGCGGCATCCAGGTTGATGTCGGCGATGATCACGTGCGCGCCTTCGGCGGCGTAGCCTTGCGAGATGGCGAGTCCGATGCCCTGGGCGCCGCCTGTGACGAGAGCGACTTTATCCTTCAAGCGCATGATGGTTGCCTCGGTTTCATGCCGCGGATGCAGTCCTGCTTCAGGTGATCGATAGGAACGGGGAGCAGGAAACTGCGCCGGATTGCGCCGCTGCCGGCAGTGGGGACGGGCCGTGCGGTCCGTCCCCACGCGAAGGGTCAGTGGCGGCTCATGGCCTTACTTGAGATAGCCGGACTGCTTCATGACGTTCGTCACGTAGGACTGGGAGCGTTGCAGCGTCTGATTCACGCTCATTTGTCCGGCCAGGGCCGCGGCGATGTTCTGCCCGACCTGCGTTCCCAGCGCCTGGAACTGCGGAATGCTGACGAACTGCACGCCGGTGTAGGGCACGGGCTCTAGCGTCGGGTTGTTCGGATCGGCCTGATTGATGGCCTTCAGAACGATGCCGGCGTAGGGGGCAGCCGCCTTGTATTTCGGATTCTCATAGGTCGAGTAGCGGGTTCCCGGCGGCAGGTTGACCCAGCCCTGCGTCTTGCCGACCAGATCGATGTACTGCCTGGAGGTGGCCCATTCGATGAAGGTGCGCGCCGCCTGCATGTTCCTCGTATCCTTCGGGATGGCCAGCGCCCAGGTCCAGAACCAGTGGGATCCGCGCACCGTCTTGGCGATCGGGGCCTGCACGAAGCCGACGTCCTTTGCGACTTTCGAGGTCTTGGGATCGGACAGGTAGCCCGCGGCGACGGTGGCGTCGATCCACATTGCGCAGTGGCCGTTGGCGAACAGGTTCTCGTTTTCCACGAAGCCGTTGGAGGTCGCGCCGCTGGGGCCGTACTTGGTGAGCAGGGTGAGATACATGTTGAGGGCGTTGTGCCAGGCCGGCGTGTTGAGCTGCGGTTGCCACTTCATGTTGAACCAGCGCCCGCCGTAGGTGTTCACCATGGTGTCGAACAAGGCCATGTTCTCGCCCCAGCCCGGCATGCCGCGCAGGCAGATGCCGTTCACGTTGTTTGCCGGATCGTTGAGTTTCTTGGCGAACTGCTCGACCTGACTCCATGTGGGGCGCTCCGGCATGGTCAGACCGGCCTTCCTGAACAGATCCTTGCGGTAATAGGTGAAGGACGACTCGGCATAGAACGGCAGGGCATAGAGTTCGCCCTTGTAGGACAGCGCCTGCCGGACCGGCTTCATCACGTCCTTGAGGTCGTAGGACTTGGGCAGATTGTTGAGCGGAGCGATCCAGCCGTTCTGGGCCCAGATCGGAGTGGAATAGGCGCCGAGGGTGACGATGTCGTAGCTGCCGGCCTGCTGCGAGATGTCCAGTGTTACCTTCTGGCGCAGCTCGTTTTCCGGCATGACATCCCAGTGCACCTTGATGTTGGGATGGGTCTTTTCGAATTCCGGTGTGAGGCTTTTCATCACGACCATCTGCGGATTGTTGACGGTCGCGATGGTGATCTGCGTCTGCGCCTGGGCGTACAGCGGGGCGCACGCGCACAATGCGAGAGTGGCTATTGCTAGTCGCTTCATGTCTTTCTCCTCCTCATGTTGCTCGCTAGAGCTATTGGCCGTTCGTGCCGGCCTTTATCGAATCAATCCATTAGTTTCGTCGAGATTTTGAGTCTCCTGCGCCAAAATGGCCACGTGGCCATTTTAATTAGCAGTCGATATTTGATGTGTCAAGTCGACAGGGGAGAATTGTTTTATCCGGTGCGTGGACGATCGCTGCGCGGATGATCTTGTAAACTCTCGGCTGTGAGGGGTTTGGATAAACCGATCAACCGGATCAGGTATCATGCCTACAATCAATGACGTAGCTGCTCTGGCAGGTGTCTCGGCCACGACCGCCAAGCGCGTACTGCGCGAGCCCGAGCGTGTCGCGCCGGCCACGCAGGAGCGCGTGCAAAAGGCGATCGACGAATTGCACTACGTGCCGGACGAGCGTGCGGGAGCGTTGCGCCGGGGACGCAACCGCTCGGTCGGACTGGTTCTCGCCAGCGTCGTCGAACCCTTTTTCGCTTCGCTCATGCGAGTGGTCTCGCACACGCTGCGCCAGCACGGTTATACGGTGCTGGTCGCCGAAAGCGAATACGAAGCGGAACTGGAGCTGCAAAGCCTCAAGCTGTTTCACGGGAACCGGGTCAGCGGCCTGATCATCCGTCCCGGCTACGGTAGTCCGAATCTCGATTACCTGCTGCGCATGCGCGATCATGGCACGCATATCGTCGAGATTGACTATCACTATCCCGATAGCCCCTTCAGTTGGATCATGCTGGACAATGCCCGCTGCGTTCGCGAAGGCGTGCGCCACCTCTACGACATGGGACACCGGCGTATCGCGGCGCTGGGCAGCTACGATCCCGTCATCAATCCGGAGGATCGTTCGCGTACCTTCCCTCTGGCCATGCAGGAGCTGGGCCTGGAGGTTCCGGACGAATATCGTAGGGTGATACGCCTGACGGAGGACGATGCCTACCGGCTCACCCACGATCTCATGCGTCTGGACCGCCCGCCCACGGCGCTGTTCGGGTTTAACGGCAGCGGTACCCTGGGCGCCTTCCGTGCGCTGCAGGAACTGGGGCTGCGTATTCCGCAGGACGTGTCCCTGCTGAGCTTCGACGACTACACCTGGATGCAGGTCGTGCGGCCGCAGATCGACGTGTTCTCGCAGCCGGTCGACGATATGGGGCGCCTGGCGGCGCGTCTGGTCGTATCGGAGGTGGAGCAGGGCGGGGAGCCCCAGATCAAGCACAACGTATTTCCGGGAGAACTGCTCAAGCGTGGGAGTTGTGCCGCACCCCGGGACTAGGGATTCGTTTCGATGGAAATTCCATCGGGATGCGGCGGCTTTGTTTTCGGGGATTTTCATGCAGCCAGCCATCCCCCGCTCTACCGCATCATTCAGTTTCGAGATGAACCACTCGTATATTTCCGGGTTCTCGTTTTCTATGAACTGGTGCATTTTCAGA
The DNA here is from genome assembly GCF_037381185.1 of Acidihalobacter sp. NCBI lineage: Bacteria > Pseudomonadati > Pseudomonadota > Gammaproteobacteria > Chromatiales > Ectothiorhodospiraceae > Acidihalobacter > Acidihalobacter sp. The sequence goes on along the minus strand of NZ_JARRQY010000047.1, from coordinate 25,715 downwards.
ACCCGGCCCTGACTTATCCTGTTTTCTCTCCAGGCAAGGCCCTCGCTGGCGAGGTCGAGTTGCGTGTGTTTTTGATCGTGGGGGTTGACCGGGGTTCCATGATTGACAGTGACGTTAACGTCAACTAGATTCCCTTCACGTGTATTAATGTCGCATCGCCGTCCAGGCGGGCGGGCTGCTGTTCCCCTTCGCGGGATGGAGGGACGCTGCGTCGGCCAGGGCGGGAAGCGGTGCGTTTTGTCGAGGAGCCGCTGCATGCCGCTATACCAAGCGCCGATCCGGGACATGCTGTTCGCCTACTACGAACTCCATCAGGGTGAGAGTCTGCGAACGCTGTCGGGTTTCGAGGAACTGGATCGGGAGACAGTCACCGCGATTCTGGAAGAGGCGGGGCGCTTCGTCGGCGAACGTCTGCTGCCGATCAACCGCAGCGGCGACGAGGTGGGCTGTCTCTGGCAGGAGGGCCGGGTCATTACCCCGGCGGGGTTCAAGGAAGCCTACCGCGATTTCGTGGAGGCGGGGTGGAACAGTATGGCTCTCGACACCGACTACGGTGGGCAGGGCTTGCCGAAAACCCTGCACATGCTTGTCGACGAGATGATCTGTGCCTGCAACCTTTCCTTCAGCCTTTATCCGGGCCTCACCAACGGCGCCTGGGAAGCTCTGGACAGTTATGCGGCTCCGGAGTTGAAGGAACTCTATTTCCCGCGCATGGCATCGGGTGAATGGAGTGGCGCGATGTGTCTCACCGAGCCGCACTGCGGCACCGATCTCGGCCTGTTGCGCACCCGTGCGGAGCCCTCGGGCGACGGCAGCTATCGCATCACCGGGACCAAGATATTCATCACCGCGGGCGAACACGACCTGACCGAGAACATCGTGCATCTGGTGCTGGCGCACACGCCGGACGCGCCTGCGGGCATCAAGGGCATCAGCATGTTCGTGGTGCCCAAGATTCTGCCCGATGGCGAGGGCGGTTTGGGTGAACCCAACAACGTCGCCTGCGGTGCCATCGAACACAAGATGGGCATCAAGGCGTCCGCCACCTGCGTGATGAATTTCGATGGCGCACGTGGCTGGTTGGTCGGCGAGGCGAACAAGGGCATGCGGGCCATGTTCAAGATGATGAACATCGAGCGCCTGGCCGTCGGTACCCAGGGGCTGGGCATCGCCGAGGCGGCGTATCAGAACGCCGTTGCCTATGCCCAGGAACGTTTGCAGGGGCGCTCGCCGATGGCCGGGCAGCGCACGGATGCGCCGGCGGATCCGCTCACCGTCCATCCGGACATACGCCGAATACTGCTCACCATGCGCGCGCTGACCGAAGGTTGCCGGGCGCTTGCCGTCTGGGTGGCGCAGCTGATCGACCAAGCCGCTGGTTGCTCCGATCCTGAGGAACGGGAGCGGGCCGAAGAGTTGGTCGCCCTGCTTACGCCGGTGGTCAAGGCCTACTTCACCGATACCGGCTTCGAGGTGGCGAACCTCGGCATGCAGGTCTATGGCGGTCACGGCTACATCCGTGAGCACGGCATGGAACAACTGGTGCGCGATGCCCGCATCGGCCAGATCTACGAGGGCACCAACGGGGTGCAGGCGATGGATCTGGCGGGGCGCAAGCTGCCGATGGCGGGCGGTGCCTTGATCGAACGCTTTCTGGAGCCCGTGAGGGCCTATCTGCGGGCCAGGGAGGGGGATGCGCATCTGGCGGAATTCACTGTTCCCCTGGCGGAAGCCGCCGACCGGCTGGACAGCGCGGCGCGGACCCTCCTGCAGCGTTCCGCGGCGGAGCCGGCGGAGATCGGCGCCGGCGCCGTGGATTTCCTGCAGCTGTTCGGCCTGACCGCCCTGGCTTACATGTGGGCGCGCACGGCCGAAATCGGGCTGAGCCGGGGTGATGGAGACGAAGCCGTGTTCTACGCCGCCAAGATCAGAACGGCACGCTTTTTCATGCGGCGCGTTCTGCCGCGCGCCGAGGCCCATTACCGGGCGGTCGATGCCGGCGGCGAGTGCCTGATGGATTTCGACGACCGGGCATGGTCACAAAGATGACGAGGAAGGGCGAATGAAGATTCTGGTTTGCGCAAAACGCGTGGTCGACGCCAACGTGAAGATCAGCGTCAAGGCTGACGGCAGCGGCGTCGATCTGGCCAATCTCAAGATGGCCATGAACCCGTTCGACGAGATCGCCGTGGAAGAGGCGGTGCGCCTGCGCGAGGCGGGCGCCGCCGACGAGAGCGTGGTGGTCTCCCTGGGGACCAGCGCCAGTCAGGAAACCTTGCGCACGGCCTTGGCCATGGGCATCGACCGGGCGGTTCTGGTGGAAAGCGAGCGGGACTTGCAGCCGCTGGCGGTGGCCAAGCTGCTGGCCGAGGTGGTCAAGCGGGAGCAGCCCGATCTGATCATCATGGGCAAGCAGGCGATCGACGACGACAACAACCAGACCGGTCAGATGCTGGCCGCGCTGCTGGGCTGGGGGCAGGGAACGTTCGCGTCCCGGGTGGTGCCGGCATCCGGCGAGGTGGAAGTGACCCGCGAGATCGACGGCGGGCTGGAAACCCTCGCGCTGGCGCTGCCTGCCGTGGTGACCGCGGACCTGCGCCTCAACGAGCCCCGTTACGTCAAGTTGCCCAACATCATGAAGGCGAAGAAGAAGCCGTTGGAGGTTATTGCCGCCGACGAACTGGGGGTCGATATCGAGCCCAGGCTGGAAGTGCTGAAGGTGGAGGAGCCGCCCAAACGCAGTGGCGGCGTCAAGGTGGCCGATGTGGCGGAACTGGTGGACAAGCTGCGCAACGAAGCGAGGGTACTCTGATGGGCGTTCTGGTCATTGCCGAACACGACGGCGGCTCGCTGGGTCCGGTGACCCGCAATACCGTTACCGCGGGCACCCGCCTCGGCGAGGTTACGGTGCTGGTGGCCGGCGAAGGCTGCCGCGGGGCCGCCGACGAGGCTGCCGCCCTGCGGGGTGTCGCACGGGTGCTGTTGTGCGACGACGCTGTCTGCGGCCAGTCCCTGGCCGAGCCGTTGGCCGCACTGCTCGCCGGCATCGGTCGGGAGTACAGCCATCTGTTGGCGCCGGCCACCACCTTCGGCAAGAACCTGATGCCGCGGGTGGCGGCGCTGCTCGATGTGGCCCAGATCTCGGAAGTCATCGAGGTGGTCGACGCCGATACCTTCAAGCGTCCCATCTATGCGGGCAACGCCATCGCCACCGTGCGCAGCGCGGATTCGACCAAGGTGATGACGGTGCGCGGTACCGCCTTCGAGCCTGCCGCTGCGGGTGATGCCGCGGCGCCGGTGGATGGCGTTCCACCGGTTGCGGCCAAGCCGGTTTCCCGCTTCGTCTCGCGCGACCTGACCCAGTCCGACCGTCCCGATCTCGCTGCCGCGCGGGTGGTGATTTCCGGTGGCCGCGGCCTGGGCAGCAAGGAGAATTTCGCCATCATCGAAGCGCTGGCCGACAAGTTGGGCGGTGCGGTGGGGGCGTCCCGGGCGGCGGTGGACGCCAGATTCGTTCCCAACGACTACCAGGTGGGTCAGACCGGTAAGATAGTGGCCCCGGAACTCTATATCGCGGTCGGCATTTCCGGCGCCATCCAGCATCTGGCGGGCATGAAGGAGAGCAAGGTGATCGTCGCCATCAACAAGGACGAGGATGCGCCTATCTTCGAGGTGGCCGATTACGGACTGGTGGCCGACCTGTTCGAAGCGGTGCCGGCGCTGACCGCCAGTTTGGAGTGATTCGGGGTTACCCGGACAACGGATACTGAGACCGATGGGGGAGCCGATGGAACGCGAAACCATGGAGTTCGATGTGGTGATCGTCGGTGGCGGACCGGCCGGTCTGTCCGCTGCGATCCGCCTGCGTCAACTGGCGCAGCAGCAGGAGCGGGAGCTTTCCGTCTGCGTGTTGGAGAAAGGCTCGGAAATCGGCGCCCATATCCTGTCCGGGGCGGTGTTCGAAACCCGCGCCCTGGATGAGCTGCTGCCCGATTGGCAGGCCCAGGGTGCGCCCCTGGATACGCCGGTAAGCGAAGACAGGGTGATGCTCTTCACCGGCCCGGAGAAGGCCATACGCATGCCCACGATGTTGGCCCCCCGTACCATGCACAACAGGGGCAACTACGTCGTCAGTCTGGGCAATCTCTGCCGCTGGCTGGGAGAGAAGGCGGAGGAGGCCGGCGCGGAGGTCTTCGCCGGCTATCCCGCAGCGGATCTGCTGATCGGCGAGTCGGGGCAGGTGGAAGGGGTCGTCACCGGCGACATGGGCCGAGGCAGGGACGGCGAGGAGAAAGCGGGCTTCGAGCCCGGCATCGAACTGCGTGGGCGCTACACGTTCTTTGCCGAAGGCTGTCGTGGCCATCTCGGCCGGCAGCTCATCGAGCGCTACGGCTTGGACGAGGGCTGCGATCCGCAGCACTATGGCCTGGGGCTAAAAGAGCTGTGGCAGGTGGAGCCGGGCAGGCACCAGCCGGGACTGGTGGTGCACGGCGCGGGTTGGCCGCTCTCCGAAAACGGCGCCAGCGGCGGCTCCTTCCTCTATCATGCCGGCGACGGCCAGGTGGTGGTGGGTCTGATCGTCGATCTCAACTACGCCAATCCCTATCTTTCCCCGTTCGAGGAATTCCAGCGTTTCAAGCGGCATCCGCAGATCCGCGGCATGCTGGAGGGCGGCAAGCGCCTGAGCTACGGCGCGCGCGCCATCGCCAAGGGTGGTTTGAATGCCCTGCCGCGCCAGCACTTTCCGGGCGGCCTGCTGCTGGGCTGCGATGCCGGCACCCTCAACTTCGCCAAGATCAAGGGCAGCCACACGGCCATGAAATCCGGCATGCTGGCTGCGGAGACGGTGTTCGAGGCCCTGGCGGGAGACGAGCCGGCCGATCGCGATCTCAGGGCCTATGCGACAGCGGTGCGCGGCTCGTGGCTCCACGAAGAACTCCATCGCAGCCGAAACTTCGGTCCGGCGCTGCATCGTTTCGGCATCATGGGCGGGGGCGCCTTCAACTTCGTCGAGCAGAATCTGTTCCGCGGCAAACTGCCGTTCACCCTGCACGACAGGACCACGGACCACGCCAGCCTGAAGCCCGCCGGCGAATGCCGGCCCATCGAATATCCCAAGCCCGACGGCGTCATCGGTTTCGATCGCCTGTCCTCCGTGTACGTCTCCAACACCGGCCACGAAGAGGATCAGCCCTGCCACCTGACGCTGAACGACGCGGATGTGCCGATTTCGCTCAATCTGGCCCGCTACGACTCGCCCGAGCAGCGCTATTGTCCGGCCGGGGTCTACGAGATCGTCCGTGACGGCGAGCCTCGTCTGCAGATCAATGCGGCGAACTGTCTCCACTGCAAGACCTGCGACATCAAGGATCCTTCGCAGAACATCGTCTGGCGCACGCCGGAGGGCGGCGGCGGGCCCAACTATCCCAACATGTGAAGACGTTGCACATGCGCGCGCCGTCGCCGTACGCGCTTGAGCGTACGTGCGGCAAGAGCGGAATTTTGACGCTAAGTGACTTATAGGTATTTAGATTGACGTTAACGTAAACCAAACCTATAGTGAACCCATGACATTTTCATCCGCATCCGCCGACCTCTATAGCGTGACCGAACTGGCCGAGGAGCTGGGCATCACCCCGCGCGCCATTCGTTTCTACGAAACCAAGGGTCTGATCAAGCCCCGTCGGGCCGGCACCACTCGCGTGTACACCTATCGCGACCGGGCGCGCATGCAGCTCATCCTGCGCGGCAAGCGCCTGGGGTTTTCGCTGGCGGACATCAAGGAGTATCTCGACATGTACGACGTCGATCCTTCCCGGGCCAAGCAGGTGAAGCTGCTGCTGGAGAAGGTCGACAGGCGTATCGGCGAGCTGGAGCAGCAGCGCGAGGATCTGGAGACCACGCTCGCCGAACTCGATGAGATGCGCCAGCAGTGCGTCGCCAAGGTCGAGGGCGCGACGCAGTGAATCGCGGCAAGGCCTGAGCCGCTTTCTTTGAAACCATCGACGAAATCATCCGGAGTGAGGCAATGAAGCGTGTCGTGATTGCTGCTTATGTACGTTCCCCCTTCACGTTCGCCAGCAAGGGCGAAATGGTGAAGGTGCGGCCCGACGATTTGGCCGCGCAGGTGATCAAGGCCCTGCTCACCAGGAGCGGGGTAGAGCCGGAAGATATCGAGGACCTGATTCTCGGCTGCGCCTTCCCCGAGGCCGAGCAGGGATTCAACATGGCGCGCCTGGTCGGTTTCCTGGCCGGTCTTCCCCAGTCGGTGGCCGGCACCACGGTGAACCGTTTCTGCGGCTCTTCCATGCAATCCATCCACATGGCGGCCGGCGCCATTGCGATGGGGGCGGGCGACGCTTTCATCGCGGCCGGGGTCGAATCCATGACCCGGGTGCCGATGACCGGTTTCAATCCGATGCCCAACCCGGCGCTGTACAAGGCGATGCCCGCCGCCTACATGGGCATGGGCGAGACTGCGGAGAACGTGGCCAGGAAGTACGATCTGGCCCGATCCGAGCAGGAGGAATTCGCGGTCCTCAGCCACACCAAGGCTGCAGCGGCGCGTGCCGAAGGCCGCTTGAGCGACGAGATCGTCGCCATCGATACCGGCAGGGGGCTGGTGGAGCACGACGGCTGCATCCGTCCCGACACCACGGCCGAGGGACTGGCCGGCCTCAAGCCGGCCTTCGCCGCGGACGGCTCGGTGACCGCAGGCACGTCCTCGCCGTTCACCGACGGTGCCAGCGCCACCTTGGTCTGCAGCGAGGAGTACGCGCAGGCGCACGGGCTGAAGCCCATCGCCGCGATCAGGAGCATCGCCGTGGCCGGCTGTGCCCCGGAGATCATGGGCATCGGCCCGGTGGCGGCGACGCGCAAGGCGCTCGAGCGCGCCGGTCTCCAGGCGGCTGACATGGACGTCATCGAACTCAACGAGGCTTTTGCCAGTCAGTCGCTCGCCTGCATCCGGGACCTGGGGCTGGATGCGGACAGGATCAATCTCGACGGCGGCGCCATCGCCCTGGGCCACCCGCTGGGCGCCAGCGGCGCGCGCATCACCGGCAAGGCCGCTTCGCTGCTGCAGCGCGAGGGTAAACAGTTCGCCCTCGCCACCCAGTGCATCGGCGGCGGTCAGGGCATCGCGACCGTTCTGGAGGCGCTGTGATGGAGATCAACAAGGTTGCCGTCATCGGCGCCGGCGTCATGGGCGCGGGGATCGCCGCGCACATGGCTAACGCCGGGGTGCCGGTGGTGTTGCTCGATATCGTGCCGGACGGGGCGAAGAACCGGAACGTCATCGCCGAAACCGCGCTGAAGAAGCTGCTCAAGGCCGATCCGGCGGCCTTCATGCACAAGCGCAACGCCAAGCTGGTGACGACCGGCAACATCGATGATCACCTCGAACTGCTGGCCGATTGCGACTGGATCATCGAGGCGGTGATCGAGCGCCTCGACATCAAGAAGTCGCTCTACCGCCGAATCGATGCCGTGCGCAAACCTGGCACCCCGGTCTCTTCCAACACCTCCAGCATCCCCCTGGATCGCCTGGTGGAGGGGATGCCGGAAGGTTTCGCCGAGGATTTCCTCATCACCCACTTTTTCAATCCGCCCCGCTACATGCGGCTGCTGGAGTTGGTCCGTGGAGCGAAGACCCGCGAGGAGGCGGTGGCCGGCCTGCGGGATTTCTGCGACCGCCGTCTGGGCAAGGGAGTCGTCGACTGCAAGGACACCCCCGGATTCGTCGCCAACCGCATTGGCATCTACTGGATCCAGACCGCCGTGCTGGAAGCTTTCCGCATGGGGGTTTCGGTGGAAGTGGCCGACGCCGTGATCGGCAAGCCGGTCGGCATTCCCAAGACCGGCGTGTTCGGCCTTTCCGATCTGGTGGGGCTCGACCTTATGCCGCATCTGATGCAGAGCATGAAGGCGACCCTGCCTGCAGGCGACGCCTTCTTCGAGGTGGCCGAGATTCCGCCGCTGCTCGAGCGCATGATTGCCGACGGTTACACCGGCCGTAAGGGCAAGGGCGGCTTCTACCGTATCAACCGCGAGGGTGGGGGCAAGGTCAAGGAAAGCATCGATCTGCAGACCGGCGAATATTCGACCTCGGTCAAGCCGGGCCTGGCGAGCGTCGGGGCCGCGAAACAGGGCGTGCGCGCGCTGCTGGAGCATCCCGACGAAGGCGGGCGCTATGCCTGGCGGGTATTGTCCAAGGTGTTGAGCTACGCCGCGGGGCTGGTACCGCAGATCCACGACGACATCCATGCGGTGGACGAGGCGATGCGCCTGGGCTACGCCTGGAAGTATGGTCCCTTCGAACTGATCGACCGCATCGGCGGTGCCTGGTTCGCCGAACGTCTGCGCGCCGAGGGCATGGCCGTGCCGCCGCTGCTCGAAGCGGCCGGCGACCGTCCCTTCTACCGCACCGAAAACGGTGTGCTGCAGTATTTCACCATCGGCGGCGAGTACCGCGAGCTGCCGCGCCCGGAAGGCGTCCTGCTGCTGGCCGACCTCAAGCGCGGCAGCAAGCCCCTGGCCCGGAATGCCTCCGCCGCGTTGTGGGACGTCGGCGACGGCGTCGCGTGTCTGGAGTTCACCTCGAAGATGAACACCATGGACCCGCAGATCATGGCCATGATCCGCAAGGCCACCGAATTGGTGCCGGCGCAGGGTTACAAGGCGCTGGTGATCTACAACGAAGGCACGAATTTCTCCGCGGGCGCCAATCTGGGGCTGCTGGCCTATGCCGCCAATCTGGCCATGTGGAACGAGGCCAGGGCCATGGTTAAGGAGGGGCAGGATACCTATCTGGGCCTCAAGTACGCGCCCTTCCCGGTGGTGGGTGCGCCCTCGGGCCTGGCGCTCGGCGGCGGCTGCGAAATCCTGCTCAACTGCGATGCCCTGCAGGCGCATGCCGAGACCTACGTGGGACTGGTGGAAGTCGGCGTCGGCGTCATTCCCGGCTGGGGCGGCTGCAAGGAGCTGCTGACCCGCTGGACGGTGAACAAGCGCCGCCCCGGCGGCCCCATGCCGCCGGTGATCAAGGCCTTCGAAACCATCAGCGTGGCGACCGTGGCCAAGAGCGCGGCCGAGGCCGGCGACTACCTGTTCCTGCGCGAAGGCGACGGCATCACCATGAACCGGGACCGCCTGCTGGCCGACGCCAAGGCGAAGGCGCTGTCGCTGGTGGACGGCTATGCGCCGCCCGAACCGGTGTCCCTCAATCTGCCCGGTCCCACCGCCCGCGTCACCATGGAAATGGGCGTGGACGGTTTCGCCAAGCTGGGCAAGGTGACTGCGCACGACAAGGTGGTGGCCGACGGCCTGATCGAGGTCCTCAGCGGCGGTGATACCGATATCACCGAATCCCTGTCCGAACAGGATGTGCTGGATCTGGAGCTGGAGCAGTTCATGCGCCTGGCCCGGCACCCGGACACCCTGGCGCGGATGGAACACATCCTGGAAACCGGCAAACCCCTGAGGAACTGAGCCATGGCCGAGTATCGTCCCCCCTTGAGGGATTTCCAGTTTATCTACCACGAACTGTTCGATCCGGCGCGAATTCAGGCCCTGCCGGGCTGCGAGGAATTCGACGGTGACCTGGTCGACGCCGTGGTGGAAGAGGCCGGCAAGTTCTTTTCCGAGGTGCTGCTGCCGTTGAACCGCAGCGGCGACGAGGAAGGTTGCCACCTCGAGGACGGCGAGGTGCACACCCCGACCGGATTCAAGGACGCCTACCGGCAGTTCGCCGAGGCGGGTTGGACCGGTTTCGCCTGCGCTCCCGAATACGGCGGCCAGGGCTTGCCCAATGCCGTCACCCTGCCGGTGCAGGAGATGCTCTGCGCCTGCAATCTGTCGTTCGGCATGTATCCCGGTCTTTCGCACGGCGCCTACAACGCCATCGAGGCGCACGGCGACGACGGGCTGAAGGCGCTCTATCTGCCCAAGCTGGTCGACGGTAGCTGGTCGGGCACCATGTGCCTCACCGAACCCCAGTGCGGAACCGATCTGGGGCTGATCCGGACCAAGGCCGCGCCGCAGGACGACGGCAGCTACAAACTGAGCGGAACGAAGATATTCATCAGCGCCGGCGAGCACGATCTGGCCGACAACATCGTCCATCTGGTGCTGGCTCGCCTGCCCGATGCGCCCGAGGGCATCAAGGGTATCAGCCTGTTCGTGGTGCCCAAGTTCCTGCCGGACGCCGACGGCGAAGCCGGTGAGCGCAACGGAGTCGTCTGCGGCGCGCTCGAACACAAGATGGGGATCAAGGCCTCGTCCACCTGCGTGATGAACTTCGACGATGCTACCGGCTGGCTGATCGGTGCGCCGAACAAGGGTATGCGTGCCATGTTCACGATGATGAACACGGCGCGCCTCGGCGTTGGCGTGCAGGGCATCGGTCTCGGCGACGCGGCCTATCAGGGCGCCGTGGCCTATGCCCGCGAACGCCTTCAGGGGCGCGCGCTGAAGGGCGCCAAGACGCCGGACAAGCCGGCCGATTCGCTGCTGGTCCATCCCGACGTGCGGCGCATGCTGCTGACCCAGCGCGCCTATGTGGAAGGTATTCGCGCCCTGGGCAGCTGGATCGCCGGCGAGATCGACGTCTACGAGCGTTCGACCGACGAGAAGGAGGCCCAGGCGGCGGAGGATCTGGTGGCGCTGCTGATCCCAGTGTTCAAGGCTTTCGGTACCGACGCCGGTTTCGAGTGCGCCAACCTGGGCGTGCAGGTCTTCGGCGGCCACGGCTACATCCGCGAGCATGGCATGGAGCAGTACGTGCGCGATGCGCGCATCACCCAGATCTACGAGGGCACCAACGGCATCCAGGCCCTCGATCTGGTGGGCCGCAAGCTGCCTGCGCACTTCGGCCGCTACATGCGCCGTTTCTTCCAGCCCGTGTCGGCTTATATCGAGGACCGCCAGGCGGACGAGCAGCTTGCCGAGTTCATCCAGCCGCTGGCCAAGGCTTTCGGCCGGCTGCAGCGCGCCAGCGCCTGGATAGCGCAATCCGGATTGGGCAACCCCGACGAGGCAGCCGCCGCTTCCAGCGACTATCTGCGCCTATTCGGCTTTACCGCGCTGGCCTACCTGTGGACGCGCATGGCCGAGATATCCCTGGCCAAGCGGGATGGAGAAGAGCGTCGGTTCTATCAGGCGAAGATCGATACGGCCCGCTTCTTCATGCAGCGTCTGCTGCCGCAGAGCGGCGGACTGTTTAGCGCGATCCTGGCCGGCGGCAAGCCCATGATGGCCTTCGACGACGAAGCCTTTTAGGAGTGCATGGAGAAGCGGTGGAGCGGAGAGTGAGGCATTGAATCTGTTCTTTCGCATGCTGCGGGTTTTCGGGATGGCGCTGCTGCGCTCGCGCATCGGCCTGCAGGACAGCTCCGAGCTGAGGTTCCTGGTTCTGCCAACGGACCTGGATATCAACGTGCACATGACCAATGCGCGCTATCTCAGCTTCATGGATCTGGGGCGCACGGATCTGCTGGTGCGCGTCGGCCTGCTGGCGGCGATGCGGCGAGAGCGCTGGATGCCGGTGGTTGGACACATCGACATCCAGTTTCGCCGCCCGTTGTCGCCGTTTCAGCGTTTCAGCGTGAGCAGTCGGCTGCTGCGCTGGGACGAGAAGTGGCTCTATATGGAGCAGCGTCTGGAGAGCGCCAAGGGAGTCCATGCGGTGGCCACGGTGCGAGGGCTGTTCCTCGATCGTAACGGGACGAAGGTGCCCTCGCAGCGATTGCTGGAGCGCCTGGGATACCACCGGGAAGAGTCACCGTCGCCGCCCGAGGATGCGCGCAGTACGGACGCCTGAGGCAGTGGAAGCGATCGAATGAGAAGTGTGGCGGACCTCGGCGAGGATCGAGCGGGGCCAGGCATACCAAGCGATTATTTGGAGGAGACCGCGAATGAGCAGTCTGAACGGGAAGACCCTCTTCATTACCGGAGGGACCCGCGGCATCGGTCTGGCTATTGCCATTCGCGCCGCGAGAGACGGCGCGAATGTCGTCATCGCCGCCAAGACCGACAAACCCCATGCGGGCCTGCCGGGGACGCTGGATACGGCCGTCGCCGAAATCGAGGAAGCCGGCGGGCAGGGGCTGGCCGTCAAGACCGATATCCGTGACGAGCGGCAGATCGCCGATGCGGTGCGGCAGACGGTGGAACGCTTCGGCGGCATCGATATCCTGGTGAACAACGCCAGTGCGATCAGTCTCACCGGCACCCTGGAGACGCCGATGAAGCGCTATGACCTCATGCACCAGGTCAATGCCCGCGGCACCTTCGCCACTTCCCAGGCCTGTCTGCCGCATCTGCTCGAGGCGGACAATCCTCATATCCTCAATCTTTCGCCGCCGCTGTCCATGCAGCCGAAGTGGTTCAAGGGGCATTGCGCCTACACCATGGCCAAGTACGGCATGAGCCTCTGCGTGCTGGGCATGGCGGAAGAGTTCCGCGAACGGGGCGTGGCGGTCAACGCGTTATGGCCGCGCACGGTGATCTACACAGCGGCCGTTGCGATGCTCCAGGGAATGGTCAAACCGGAGAACTGCCGTACCGCCGAGGTCGTTGCCGATGCCGCCCGCGCGATTCTGATGCGTGACAGCCGCTCCTGCAGCGGCAACTTCTTCGTCGACGAGGAGGTGTTGCGCGAGGAGGGCGTCACCGATTTCGCGCGCTACGCCATGGACCCGGCCGGGCAGTTGCTGCCGGACTTCTTTCTGGATTGACGGCGGTAATTCCGATGCAGAGCCGTGAACCGATGGAAGCGCAGGAAGTCCGTCCCGGCACGGCGGGCGAGACGCCGCGTTTCATCGCCGCCGAGGACGCCGTGACCCTGGCCGGTTTGTTCCGCCGCCGCGTCGAACTCTCTCCCGATGCGGTGGGTTTTCGATACTTCGACGCGGACGGGCAGGCCTGGCGCGATCTGACCTGGTCCCGGATGGCGGAGCAGGTGGCGCGCTGGCAGGATGCCCTGGTGCAGGAAGGCCTGTCGCCGGGCGACCGGGTCGCCGTGATGATGCGCAACTGTTGCGAGTGGGTCATGTTCGATCAGGCCGCGCTGGCTCTGGGCCTGGTTACCGTGCCCATCTATGCGGACGATCGCGGCGGCAACGTTTCCTACATCGTCCGCGATTCGGGAAGCCGGGTGCTGGTGGTGGGCGGCCAGGAGGAGTGGGAGCGCATCGCAGCCGAGGTCGAGGCGATGCCGGAGCTGCGGCGCATCGTCCATGTGGGGCCGCTGACCGAACCGGTCGACGATTCCAGGGTCACGGCGCTGGCGCAATGGCTTCCCGAAACAGGCGGCGGCTCGAGGATGCACGACGCTCGAATCGGAGATCTGGCCTCCATCGTCTACACCTCGGGAACCACCGGCTTTCCCAAGGGGGTGATGCTGAGCCACCGCAACATGCTCAGCAATGCCGAGGCGCTGGCGCGGCTCGTCGATCTCGGTTCATCCGATATCGCGCTGTCGTTTCTTCCCCTTTCCCATACTCTGGAGCGGACTCTCGGCTACTACTTCGCCGTGATGGCTGGGATGACCGTCGCCTATGCCCGCTCCATCAGCGAGCTGGCGGAAGACTTGCTGATCATCCGCCCGACGGTGTTGATCAGCGTGCCGCGCATCTACGAGCGCGTCTACGCCAAGGTTATGGACGGCCTGGAGCGGAAAGGGGCGCTGGCCAAGCGGCTGTTCGGGCTTACCGCGCGCGTAGGCTGGAAGCGTTTCCTCGTTCATCAGGGGCGCGGTAAGTGGGGGGCTTCCCTGTTGCTGTGGCCGCTGTTGGACCGGCTGGTGGCGCGTAAGCTTTGCGACAGGCTCGGCGGGCGGGTGCGTCTGGCCGTGAGCGGTGGTGCGGCCCTGGCGCCGCGCATATCGCAGGCCTTCATCGGCCTGGGCGTGCCGATCCTGCAGGGCTACGGACTGACGGAAAGCTCGCCGGTGATCAGTTGCAACCTGCCGCACGACAACGTGCCCGAAAGCGTGGGGCGAGTGGTGGGCGGCGTGGAGGTGAGCATCGGCGACAACGACGAACTGCTGGCCCGTGGACCGAACATCATGCTGGGCTACTGGAACGATCAGGATGCCAGTGACCGGGTTCTAGACAGCGACGGCTGGCTGCATACCGGAGACAAGGCGCGCCTGGACGAGACGGGACATATCTACATCACCGGGCGCATCAAGGAGATCATCGTCCTCAGCAACGGGGAGAAGGTTTCGCCTACGGACATGGAGGCGGCCATCACCCTGGACCCGTTGATCGAGCAGGTGATGGTGATTGGCGAACAGCGTCCCTATCTTTCGGCCATCTGCATTCTGGATCCCGAGTATTGGAAGGAATTCGCCCCCATCATCGGTATCGACCCGAGCCGGGCGAGAGCCCTGGAACTGCCGGAAGTGCAGGCCGCGGTGCTGGCGAGGATCGCCGAACGCATCAGCGCATTTCCCGGTTACGCCCGGATATTGCGGGTCCATCTGAGTTTCGAGCCGTGGTCCGTGGAGAATGGCCTGATGACCCCGACCCACAAGCTGAAGCGCGCACAGGTGATGAAAAAGCTGGAAGCGCCGGTCGCCGATCTTTATTCGGGGCATTGACGCTCGAGCGTGAGCCGGGGGGATGTGCAAGCTGCGCTAAGCTCTTCGTTCAAGCTCGGCATTGCGCAAGCGGTTGGAGCCTGGCGCAGGCCGAGTCCGATATGAATTGCCCCCATATTCCACGATGCACGAGAGATCGCGGAATGGACTTCAACATCAGGCCATGGCCGGAGGTCATCTGTGTCGCATTCCTTGTCGAGGAGCAAAGTGGTCATCAGCGGGACGGGTTTGTTTACCCCTGACGAAACCATCACTAACGCGGAGTTGGTCGAATCCTTCAACCGCTATGTGGATGCGTTCAACCGGGACAACATGCAGGCGATCGACGCCGGGGAATTGGAGCCTCTGGAATATTCCAGCGAGGCGTTCATCGTCAAGGCCTCGGGTATCGAAAGCCGTCATGTCGTGAACAAATCCGGCGTGCTGGACCCTTCCCGTTTATGCCCGTCCATTCCGGAACGCGGTGACGAAGAGCCGTCCCTGCAGTGTGAGATGGCCGTAAGTGCGGCCAGGGAAGCGCTGGCGCAGGCCAACAAGAGTCCGGCTGAGGTCGACGCCGTGATCGTGGCCTGTTCCAATCTGCAGCGGGCTTATCCGGCCATTGCCATCGAGGTTCAGGATGCCCTTGGAATCCAGGGCTTCGCTTTCGACATGAACGTGGCCTGTTCCTCCGCCACCTTCGGTCTGCAAGCTGCCAGAGATGCGATTCTGGCGGGGTCCGCCGAGACGGTGCTGCTGGTCAATCCGGAGATTTGTTCCGGCCATCTGGCGTGGCAGGATCGCGACTGTCACTTCATTTTCGGCGACGTATGCACTGCCCTGGTGGTGGAATCCGCAGAGAACAGCGACGGCGATGAAAACTGGGAAATCGTCGGTACGCGTCTGCTGACCCGTTTCTCCAACAATATTCGAAATAATTTCGGCTTTCTAAACCGTTGCGACGAAAGCGGGGTAGGTGCCAGGGACAAGCTGTTCCGTCAGAACGGCCGCAAGGTATTCAAGGAAGTCGTGCCCATGGTGGCGGAGATGATTGAATCCCATCTAACCGACGAGTCCATCGGGCTGAGCAGTCTGAAGCGAATGTGGCTGCATCAGGCCAATCTCGGAATGAATCAGCTCATTGCCAAAAAGGTGCTGGGGCGGGACGCGACTGTGAATGAGGCCCCGGTAATACTGAACGAGTACGCCAATACCAGTTCCGCCGGTTCGGTCATCGCGTTTCACAAGCACCGGAATGATATGGCGGTCGATGATGTCGGCGTGATCTGTTCGTTCGGCGCCGGATATTCGGCCGGCAGTGTGATCGTCAGGCGCAGTTGAGGGCGTTCCGGCCGCGAGAGCCGGGGCGAATATAATGAGCGGTGGGATGAGCTGCACGGAGCAGGGTGGGCGAATCATAAGCAAGCCGAACGGATTGCGTGTATTGCAGGCGCGATGTTCGGGGCTGTCCTACCGCGCGCGTCCCGCGGAAAAGTGAAAAAAGCGTTAGCTGGTTTGCCTAGCAGGCCGTCAGTCTATTGAATATCAAACCCATAATCGGCATGAGTCAGGGCGATACCGAGACGATTGCGACGGCGCGTGGGTTCGACCACGCTGTTGAGAAACTTCTGCAAATCGCCGCTGCCGCAATCGACAGCGGACTGCAGACCGATACGGTCGTCCTGAGCTATGCCGGCGATCCGTGGGTTCAAGAGCCATGTCGCCAGGCACGGGGGAAGGCGCTGGAATCCAGCATGAGCACGACCGCAGGCGTGAATGTTGGACCGGCCGCCATATCGCTCGCTTACGCGGTCTGAGCGAGGGGGCCGCCGGGTTGAGCGTCTCGCCGCTCATCCCATACGTTCATTCGTGCGGCGGGGTCTGACGAATCTTCTGCGCCAGAATGCTGTAGACGAACGGAACGTCGTGTCCGCGATGCTGAAGGTAGAAGCGTCCAGGCCCGCGTTCTTCCAAATCCGAGAAGTCGTTGTAGGGGCTGTATGGAAATTCGTTCATGCGAAGAATTTCGATCCCGGCTCCGGTCAGCGCGTTCAGCACGCTTGAGATGGGGGGCCAGGTAGCGAGCCGGGTGAGCGCCTCGCTACCGTTTTCCGTTCGGTTTGAACTCTGCTGCTCTCCGACAATTGCCTGGCCTGTTCTATGGCAACCGGCGAAATGTCTACGCCGGTGCACATCGCTCCGCATCTGGCCTATGAGAGCGTGTCCAGGCCGAAATGGCATTGGAGGTGCAGCAGACGACGGCCCGACACCGGGCCGAGTTCGTTCAGTTCGATTTCCCGCAGCGAGGTTGCCCCGTTGAGAAAGCCTTCGACGTCGTAGAACTTGGAGTGCAGATGAGCCTCGGCACGCTGGTCCCAGACTGTAGGATTCATCTCGAAGTAGTCGGCTTCGGACGTGTCAGGGTTCATAGGGGCCATGGAGAGGGGGCGATTCGACGGCCGTGTCGGCGGATGCCAACGGGCGCTTGATCATTTCGTAGCAGTCCATAGCTTCGCCGTTTGCGAGCTTCTGGGTCGCCGGCCGGATCACGGTATAGCCTTGCGAGCGGTAGAACCGCACGGCGTTCTTCGAGGCGTTCAGGCTTATCTGTCCATTGCCGTGCGTTGCGACAAGCGCTTCCACACGTTGCAGCAGTTGGCGCCCTATGCCGTTGCCGCTTCTTTCCGGAGATACGTAGAGCGCATGGATGACGCCGTCCGCGGCGGAGAACATGCAGAAGCCGTTGATGGAGCCGTTTTGCCCCTGGGCGACGAGAACATGGCTGTCGACCGAGTCGATGCGCCAGCGCATCCAGGCGAATCGGGCGTCCTCCGGCGGCGGTGACCAAGCGTCGAGGACGTTCTGCGGATAATCGTGTTTCGCACTTTCGTGGACGGCCGCGTAGTGCAGCAGAACCAGGCGTTCGGCATCCTCGTTTCGTGCATCGCGGATATGGATTGTCGAAGCGCTCATTCTCACCGGCGTCTGGCGTCAAATGCCGTAAAACGCCCGCGCCGTAGCCGTCGTCTCCGCCGCCAGCTGTTCGGCGGAGCGGTTCAGCGTCTCGGCGATCACCTGCAGGATGTGCGGTAGGTAGGCGGGCTCGTTGCGCCGCGAGCGCGGTTTGGGATGCATGTCGCGCGGCAGCAGATATGGCGCGTCGGTCTCGATCATCAGCCGGTTCGGCGGGATGTGATGGATGAAGTCCTTGAGGTGATGACCGCGGCGTTCGTCGCATATCCAGCCGGTGATGCCGATGTGCAGGTCGAGGTCGAGATAGGCCAGTAGTTCGTCTTCTGTGCCGGTGAAGCAGTGCACCACGGCGTTGCCGAGCTGCGCGCGGTGACGGCGCAGGATGGCGATGAAATGTTCGTGGGCCTCCCGTTCGTGCAGGAATGCGGGCAACCCGAGCGAGGCGGCCAGCTCGAGCTGGGCTTCGAAGGCTCGCTCCTGATCCGGACGCGGCGAATAGTCCCGATTGAAGTCCAGACCGGCCTCACCGATGGCGCGAATCTTCGGGTGGTCGCCGGCGAGCCGGTGTAGGGTGTCGGCGGTGGCCTCGTCCCAGGTGAGGGCACGGTGCGGGTGCACGCCTACGGTGGCGAAGAGGTGCTCGGGCATGTGCTCGGCCAGGGCGACCGAACGCTCGCTGTCTTCCAGGTCTGACCCGGTGCAGATCAGCCGCGTCACGCCGGCTTCGATGGCGCGCTTGAGTACGGCGTGCTCGTCGGCGCGGAACGATTCGTGAGCGAAGTTGAAACAGATATCGACCAGTTCCATTGCGGGACTACCTTTGAAAACGCCCGGCACTATAGCAAAACCGCTGTGGCGTGGTTTTCGTCCCGTCGAGGGCCGGGTGTAGTATTCGGACAATATCCATTCATCAGGGAAAGGACACGCAGGCATGAAGGAAGCCACCCCCCGCACCATCTATCTGAAGGACTACCGCGCGCCGGCGTTTCTGATCGAGCGCACCGAACTGCGTTTTGAACTGGGCGAGGAGTCCACGCAGGTCAACGCCCGTTTGCGCGTGCAGCGCAACCCGGCCGCCGATACCCCTGATGCGCCGCTGGTGCTGGACGGCGAGGAGCTTGAGCTGTTGGCGGTGCGCCTCGACGGTCGGGAGCTGCAGTCCCACGAGTGGTTGCAGGATGCGGATTCATTGACGCTGTCGAATGTGCCGGATGCGTTCGTGCTGGAGATCGTCAACTGCATCAAGCCGCAGGAGAACACGCGCCTGGAGGGACTTTACAAGTCCTCAGGCAATTTCTGCACGCAGTGCGAAGCCGAGGGATTCCGGCGCATCACCTACTACCTCGACCGCCCGGACGTGATGAGCGTGTTCACCACAACCGTGGTCGCCGACGCCCAGCGTTACCCGGTCATGCTGTCCAACGGCAATCCGGTCGAACAGGGCGAGTCGGGCGAAGGCCGCCACTTCGTCACCTGGCACGACCCGCATCCTAAACCGAGCTACCTGTTCGCCCTGGTCGCCGGCGATCTGGCCTGCATCGAGGACGGCTACACCACCGCGTCCGGACGCGAGGTGGCGTTGCGTATCTACGTCGAGCCGCACAACGCCGACAAGTGCGCGCACGCCATGGCCTCGCTGAAGAAATCCATGCGTTGGGACGAACAGCGTTTCGGTCTGGAATACGATCTGGATATCTACATGATCGTCGCCGTCGACGACTTCAATATGGGGGCGATGGAGAACAAGGGGCTCAACGTCTTCAACTCCAAGTACGTGCTGGCGCGCCCGGATACGGCCACCGACATCGACCACGAACGCATCGAAGGCGTCATCGCCCACGAGTACTTCCACAACTGGACCGGTAACCGCGTGACCTGCCGCGACTGGTTCCAGCTCTCGCTCAAGGAAGGTCTCACGGTGTTCCGCGACCAGAGCTTCACCGCGGAGATGACCGCTGGCGCGGTCAAGCGCATCGACGACGTGCGCCTGCTGCGTACCCACCAGTTCGCCGAGGATTCCGGTCCCATGGCGCATCCGGTGCGCCCGCCCTCGTACATGGAGATCAACAACTTCTACACGGTGACCGTGTACGAGAAGGGCGCCGAGGTGGTTCGTATGTACGAGGCGCTGCTCGGGCGCGAAGGTTTCCGCCGCGGCATGGATCTGTATTTCGAGCGCCACGACGGCCAGGCGGTGACCACCGACGATTTCCTTGCGGCGATGGCCGATGCCAATGGCGAGGATCTGACGCAGTTCCGGCGCTGGTACGAGCAGGCCGGCACGCCGCGGGTGCGGGTCGAGGACGACTGGGACGAAGAGAACGGACGCTACACGCTGACGCTGCGCCAGAGTTGCCCGTCGACGCCGGGGCAGAAGGAGAAACAGCCGTTCCTGATACCGTTCGCGGTCGGTCTGCTGGACGCCGAGGGGCGGGACCTGCCCCTGCGACCGGCTGGTGGGACCGAGGCCCAGGGCACGACCCGCGTGCTGAGGCTGACCGAGGCCGAGCAGGAATTCGTGTTCGAGGGTTTGAACGTACGTCCACTGCCTTCGCTGAACCGGGGATTTTCCGCTCCGGTGCGTGTCGAGTATCCCTACGCCGACAGCCAGCTCGCCTTTTTGGCCGCGCATGACTCCGATTCGTTCAATCGCTGGGATGCCGGCGAGCAACTGGCGGTGCGGGTCATGCTGGAATTGGCCGAGGACCATCAGTCGGGTCGCCCGCTGACGCTGCCGGCCGGCTTCATCACCGCGTTCGCGGCGGTGCTCGCCGACGAGTCGCTGGATGCCGCGGTCAAGGCCGAGATGCTCAGCCTGCCCGGCGAAGCGTGGCTGGCCGATGCCATGGACGTGGTCGACCCCGATGCCATCCATGCCGCCAGAGACTATGCGCGGCGCGCGCTGGCCTCAGAACTCGAGGCGCAGTGGCTTGCCGCCTATCACGCCAACAGTCTCTCGGGCGCTTATCGCTACGCTCCGCAGGATGCGGGTGCCCGGCGTCTGCGCAATCTGGCCCTGGATTACCTCGCCTCGCTCGACAGCGCGCCGACGCGAAAGCTGGCCTTGAATCAGTTCGGCGAAGCCGACAACATGACCGACAGCCTCGCGGCACTGGCCGCGCTGATGCGCACCGGCGGCGAAGAGCGTGAGCGCGCCCTGGAGATTTTCTACGAGCGCTGGAAGAACGAGCCGCTGGTGCTCGACAAGTGGTTCACGCTGCAGGCCATGGTGCAGCGCGCGGGTACGCTGGAGCGGGTCAGGCAGCTCATGCACGATCCGGCCTTTTCGATCCGCAACCCCAACCGTGTGCGCGCGCTGGTCGGGGCGTTCGCGCAGGGCAATCCGACCGGTTTCCATGCGGCGGACGGCTCCGGCTATCGTTTCATCGGCGAGCAGGTACAGGCGCTGGACGGGCTCAACCCGCAGGTCGCCGCACGCATGGTGGGGGTGTTCAGCCGCTGGCGGCGCTATGGCGATGGCCGTCAGGCGCAGATGAAGGCGGAGCTGGAGCGGCTGCAGACGCTGGAGCTGTCGCGCGACGTCTACGAGATCGTCAGCAAGAGTCTGGAGAACCAAGGCTGACCATGCGCGCCGGCAAACGGCTACCCTGCTGCTCGTTTGTCTGTTGAGCTGGGCGACGACGTCCTTTGCCGGTCAATTCCCCCGGGTGACAGATGCGCTGGAGCCCGATCCGCAGGATTTCCAGAAGGAGACCCTGGGTACTGGTTCGGGGCGCGAGAACCTCTATTGGGGCAGGGGTGTCAATGGTTGGCGCGCTGTGGTGCTTGCCGATCCCGTTGGCTGGTGAGGCGATATGTACACGCTGTGGGTGGTGAAGCTGGACGTCGCCAGGGAAGCCTTCGTCGCCGCGCTGAGGGATCCATCCCGGCAGCCTTACCGACAGTCCGTTGCATATCAGGATTGGCGTCCGCCATTGGTCTTCTGGTCGGAGAAGCGGTGTCAGGCCTGGCTTGTTACGGTCAACGAACCGTATAGCGTACTAGGGCCTGTTCACACGATTGCGCGATGCGCTGCCGGAGCCGTTTTTCGTGACCCGCCAGGCGCCGCGAGCGAGGTGTAGCCCGGCTACATGAGCGAGCGGCAACGCCGCGGGACGCGAAAAACGGCCCGGCCCTACGGGTTGTGTCCGGTTGACCGCCACTCGGCGTTGCTCGTCGTTCATTTGGAATGACCAAATCTCTCTCCTCGCGCCTTGATTGGCGGTCAACCGGGCGCAACAGCGCACCGCGCAATCGTGTGAACAGGCCCTAGGCGACTGGGTCGTGTATACGGTGGCGGCGCAGGGCGCCCATCAAGACTGCACCATCGAGTTCCGGCCGCAGCATCGGCGCATTCTGGCAGCGCTGCCGAAACCTGTGCAGCGTTTCGAACATCTGTTGGAAAAGTCCATCGGACCGGGTGAAGAAGAAGGCACCCTGCACCCGACGCTGACACTGCTGCTGCATGTCAGACGATTGCTCGCGAACATGGCATTCCGGCCTTGGGCCGTGTCCGACGCCGATGCCTACAATACGCGGGAGCGGGTTGATCTCGGGTTGGTGGTATGGGCGGAACAGGGAGCATCGTATTCACGTTTGTATCTGCAGATTCAGCATGCGTACGCTCCGGCAGAGCATGCGTTGGCGGCATTTTACGAACGTAAGTACGATATGTCCCCGGAGCGCGCCAAACGTTTCGCTGCGAAGGTGACGGATATCCTGTACCGCGCGAACTTTGTCTTTTCGACGCGAGACTGAGCGCGCCTTTGCGGATTCTCCGTCTCGACTATCGTAGCGCTTCGTCCATTCCGACAGAGCAATCGTCAACGAAGAGTTGGATTGATTCGGCGAAGTCGGGGTCGACCTCGGCCTTGTCGATCGTGCAGTGTACGATCAGTTCTTGCTGCTGCGTGTTGTAGGTGATCGTCCAGGACAGGGCGTGCGGGCAATCGAGCAGGGAAAAACGCGCGCCGCAGCGGAGCGGTTCCCGGCTCACCTCGAAAGCGCCCCACAGGCAATAAAGGTCACCCGTATGGCCGGAGTTCACCGTGATCGAATCGATGGAAGCACATAGCTTGGGCAGGTTGTCCAGGATCAGCAGGCTGTGGAGTCGATCGATGCCCGGGTCGGCGATGCATTTCCTGGCGTAGAACTCCATCAAGACCGCTCCTGTGAAATGTAGAGACGTGGTGGCTGCTGGTGCGCCGAGTATTGTCGAGTATTGTAATGTGACGTAGGGTGATTGTGGCGCGCACCGGACTCGGGGCGGGAAGCTTGCTTCAGGTCAAGGTCGGCAGCGTTTAGTTGATGCAGAATCGTCGCTTGACCGGAAGCGTACCCGAGGCGTGCTCGCCACATCGCGCTGCCGTTGTTTAACGTGCATTCCCGGAGGATGCGGGTGAACGCAGACAAGCAAAACGTCTTTTTCGACCCCGACCTGATCCGCCGCTACGATTGCGCCGGCCCGCGCTACACTTCGTATCCTACGGCGGTGCAGTTCCACGAGGGCTTCGGCGAGGCCGAATACCGCGCGGCCGCCGTGCGCAGCAATGCCGAAGGACGGGCGTTGTCGCTGTATTTCCACCTGCCGTTCTGCAATACGGTTTGCTACTACTGCGCCTGCAACAAGATCGTGACCAAGGATCGCAGCCGCGCCGCGCCGTACTTGCAGCGCCTGCATCGCGAAATAGCCATGCAGGGTGGGCTGTTCGATGTCGGTCGCAAGGTCGAGCAACTGCACTGGGGCGGAGGTACGCCGACATTCATCTCGCACGCCGAGATGAGCGAGCTGATGGAGGTCACCGGACGGCATTTCGAGCTGATCGAGGATGGCGAATATTCCATCGAAATAGATCCGCGCGAAGTGGATGGCGGGACCATCGGACTGCTGCGCCGGCTCGGTTTCAACCGCCTCAGCCTGGGTGTGCAGGACTTTGATCCGCGGGTGCAGAAGGCGGTGAACCGTATCCAGGGCGAAGCCGAGACCCTGGGAGTGATCGACGCCGCGCGCGGGGCGGGTTTCCGCTCGATCAGCGTGGATCTGATCTATGGTCTGCCGCACCAGAGCGTGGCGAGTTTCGCTGCGACGGTGGACAAGGTCATCGCCGCCGCCCCCGACCGCCTGTCGGTCTTCAACTACGCGCACCTGCCCGAGCGATTCAAGCCGCAGCGGCGCAT
Organism: Acidihalobacter sp.; assembly: GCF_037381185.1. NCBI lineage: Bacteria > Pseudomonadati > Pseudomonadota > Gammaproteobacteria > Chromatiales > Ectothiorhodospiraceae > Acidihalobacter > Acidihalobacter sp. The sequence continues at coordinate 1,984 of NZ_JARRQY010000047.1, read as the reverse complement.
CGCCTCTGCCGATCTGCCCAGCGCGGCGGAGAAGCTCGCCATCCTCGAGGATACCATCGGCCGCCTGACCGCCGCCGGCTATGTCTATATCGGCATGGATCATTTCGCGCGTCCGGACGATGAGCTTGCCGTGGCCCAGCGCGAGGGTACGCTGTATCGCAACTTCCAGGGCTACTCGACGCACGCGGATTGCGATCTGGTCGCCATGGGGGTGACCTCCATCGGCATGCTGGCGGACACCTACAGTCAGAACGTGCGTACCGAGCCGGAATATTTCGAGCGTGTCGACGCGGGGCGTCTGCCGGTGTTTCGCGGCGTCGAGCTGAGCCCGGACGACCGCCTGCGGCGAGCGGTGATCACCGATCTGATCTGTCACTTCCGGCTCGATTACGCGCGTATCGAGAGAGCCTACGGAATTGTGTTCGCGGACTATTTCGAACCAGAACTGCAGGCGCTGGGAGCCTTGCAGATCGACGGCCTGCTCGTGCTCGAGCCGGGCGGCATCGTGGTAACGCCGGCGGGTCGTCTGCTGATCCGCAACATCTGCATGACGTTCGACGCTTATCTGGCCGCGGCGCAAGGCGGCTATTCGAAGGTGATCTGAGGACCTGCAGTCCTGAGTCGAAGTACTACGCTAAATAGGGACAAACCGGTGAGGAGGGGTATGGTGCCAAGGGAGTTCGAAGAGAAGCGCGATTTCATGCGCATTCCACCCCAAGATTGGTTCTGCGGCGCCCTTGGAGGCCAGTGCCGAGGTGGTCCGTGTGGATGTCATTGAGCCGGATAGGCTTTACGAGATCGGTGTGGCGTTCAGCGAGGTGCGTTGACGGTTTACTGAAGACGCGTGAGTTTCCTCGTTTTGGATTCTTTTGGTGTGCTGATTAGGGCCCTTCGTTGAGCTTCTGGGGCATGTTTCGGGCGCGATTTGAGGCATGAGGATCCGCTCTGAATCGGTGACGCGCCCGAGCCGATTTGTTCGGCACATCCCTGCGCCTTGCCCCTGAACGGGGCCCGCAGTCATTCGCCGTCCAGGCGAAAGGCTGCTTGGCCGGCGTCCTGCCGGCCATCCCCGCCCAGGCGCACGTTCGCGAGGCAAGCGATCAGGGGGGACCGAACGTCAAAACAGGGCGAGTCCGAAGCTGAATCGTTTTGAGCTAGCTTGGTAGTAAATCAAGCGTTTGGGATACGTTCTGTTTTGACTCCCCGGTTCCCGTGTGGCCTTGCCTCGAGCGTGCGCCCCGGCGCGGGGTCGGGCGGCAGGGACGCCGCCCGAGCAGGCTTTGCCTGGAAGGCAAGTGCCTGCGGTGCCCCGTGCCGGGGCGTGCGCTCGAGGTTTGCCCGTAGGGACAAGCACAGCACTCTGCACCTGTGCCATTGGCGGCTGCAGTTGGCTGGTGTGCGTTCAGGGCAAGGCGCGGTGCGCAGGCAACGCCGCTGGCGAAGGCAATAAGCCTTCCCTGCACGGCGCGCCTTGTGGCGAAACAGCCTGGAGTCGCTGCAGCCGCCAATGGCACAGGTGCAGAGTGCTTGGGGTGCCTTTCTTTCGCCTCTTTCTTTGGGCATGCAAAGAAAGGGGCTCGGGCGCGTCACCCAAATAGGATCAATACTGGAAACGCCGATTCGCGCCCGAAACGAACTCTGGCTCTAAAAACCGGGAAAAGATTTCATTACATCGCCAACGCGAAACGGTAAACCTCGAACTGCGCCTGCATCGATGCTCCCGTCAAGCACGGGATTGCACGGCGAAGTAGAAAACCGACACCACCGCCTCCGTCAGCCGCACAATCCGGCCGCCACACTTGGTCTATTTCCCGTCGACGCAGGCAGCCGTCTGATCGCTGGAAAGCGCCAGCAGGGCCTCGATGTCGGAGGCCGTGGCCGGCCGGCTCAGCAGATATCCCTGCATGCCGTGGCAGCCGTGCTGCGAGAGCCAGGCGCGCTGCATTTCCGTCTCTACGCCTTCGGCAACGACTGTCAGGTCGAG